>QZJQ01000057.1 GCA_003599795.1 Nitrospiraceae bacterium | reverse complement strand
TCAGCCACAAGTGCCCTGAATTCTTCAAAACCCTCTGTGCGGTTCTTTATGAATTCCTTGTCCTCAAGCCCCTCTTTTAATATCACATGCATTATTGAGTTAAGAAGTGCGACATCTGTTCCCGGTCTCTGTTGCAGCCAGAGGTCGGCAAACCTTACGAGGTCAATTCTCCGCGGGTCTGCAACGATTATTTTTGCTCCTTTTCTGTATGCCTTTTTCATCTTAAGGCCAATAATCGGATGGGTCTCAGTTGTATTTGAGCCTATGACGAATATAAGGCCGTTATTTTCTATGCCGGGCATGGAATTTGTCATTGCCCCTGAGCCGAATACCATGGCCAGACCGGCCACTGTTGCGCTGTGTCAGTATCGGGCGCAGTGGTCTACATTATTCGTTCCTATAGCTGCCCTTATGAATTTTTGGAAGAGATAGTTCTCCTCATTCGTGCACCGTGCAGATGACAGCCCTGCTATTGAATCAGGGCCATGCTCTTTCTTAATCTTCTTCAGCCTTTCTGCGATATAATCCAGCGCCTCATTCCATGATGCTTCTTCGAATCTACCATTTCTTTTTATAAGAGGTTTTTTCAGCCTGTCCGGGCTGTTTATGAATGTGTAACCGAACCTTCCTTTAACACACAGCCAGCCCTCATTTATGGTATCTTCTCTGGAATCTATCTTTATAACCTCATTGCCCCTCACATGGAGCGTAAGGCTGCATCCGCATCCACAATAACCGCAAGTCGTTTCTGTCTCGCGTGTGTCTTTAATCCTTCCCTGCTGTTTCCATGCCTTTCCTGTGAGCGCTCCGGTAGGGCACACTGCAATACACTGGCCGCAGAACTCGCAGTCAAGGTCTTTCTCAAAAGTCGGACATATCTTAGACTGGAAACCGCGGTATGTAAAATCTATTGCGCCTACGCCTTCAACCTCTTCGCATACCTTTACGCATCTTCCGCAAAGAATGCATTTCTCCATATCCCTTTCAATAAAGGGATTGCCGTCCTTTTTTTTGTATATCCTTCTTTCTCCTTCCAACCTGTTTTCCTTTATGCCGTAAAAATAGGCAAGTTCCTGAAGCGCGCAGTCTCCGGCTTTTTCGCATATCATGCAGTCATTGGGATGGTCCGAGAGAATGAGTTCAAGCACTGTTTTTCTCAAATCTTCAATTGCAGGTGTTGATGTCACAACCTCCATACCCTCTGAAACAGGCGTTGTGCATGATGTCAGCGGCCTCGGAACGCCCTTGACCTCTACAATGCAGAGCCTGCACCCGCCAAACGGCGTAAGTTTCGGGTGATGACAGAGTGTGGGTATTTCTATATTCAGCATCCGCGCTGCGTCAAGAACTGTTGTGCCTTCAGCAACCTCAATAATTTTATTGTCTATGGTTAGTTTAATCATTTAATTTCACCTTGATACACGATTTAAGATGCACGATGCATGATGTCTAAATTTTTTTGCTTTATCCTGTATCTTGTATCCTGTATCTTGCATCGTATTCTACTCCTTCTTCACTGCCTTGAATTTACATACATCAAAGCACGCTCCGCATTTTATGCATACTGCAGGGTCTATTTTGTGAAGTTTCTTTTTCTCTCCTGTTATGGCCTTTGCAGGGCAGGCCCTGATGCACGCGCCGCAGCCCTTGCAGAATTCTTCAAGAATATAATAAGTCAGCAGCGCTTTGCAGACTGCTGCCGGGCACTTGCCCTGAAGATGGGCTTCATATTCATTTCTGAAATATTTTATCGTGCTCAAAACAGGATTCGGGGCTGTCTGTCCAAGTCCGCAGAGAGAAGCAGCCTTGATGTCACTGCTCAGTTTTTCAAGCAGTTCAATATCTCCTTCTTTTCCTGCGCCCTTTGTGATTCTGTCCAGTATCTCAAGAAGCCTCTTCGTCCCTATTCTGCACGGAACGCATTTGCCGCATGACTCCATCTGTGTAAACTGGAGGAAATACTGCGCCACGTTAACCATACAGTTATCTTCGTCCAGCACTACCATTCCGCCTGAGCCTACGATGGAGCCGACTTTCGCGAGTGATTCAAAATCAACCGGCGTATCAAGCATGTCTGCCGGAATGCAGCCGCCTGAAGGGCCTCCTGTCTGAACTGCCTTTAGTAATTTTCCGTCTTCAGGCCCTCCGCCTATATCATAGATAATCTCTCTTAACGGAATGCCCATAGGCACTTCTATCAGCCCTGAGTTTTTAATCTTTCCTGTTAAGGCGAAGACCTTTGTCCCTTTGGATTTCTCCGTGCCGAAAGAAGCAAACCACTGCGCGCCGTTCCTGATGATGTACGGGACATTCGCAAGGGTTTCCACATTATTTATCACTGTCGGTTTTCCCCATAATCCGCTATAAACAGGGAAGGGCGGCTTCGCCCTCGGCATTCCCCTCTGCCCTTCAATGGAGGCGATTAATGCCGTCTCTTCGCCGCAGACAAACGCGCCTGCGCCGAGCTTGACCTTTATATCAAAATTGAATTTTGTGCCGAAAATATTTTTACCGAGAAACCCTTTTGTTCTTGCGTCAGAGAGGGCTTTTCTCAGCCTGTCAACGGCAAGAGGGTATTCTGCCCTTATGTAGACATATCCTTTATCCGCTCCGATGGAATAAGCGCCAATAATCATTCCTTCAATAACAGCATGGGGATTTCCTTCTATAACTGACCTGTCCATGAATGCGCCGGGGTCGCCCTCATCTGCATTGCATATCATATATTTCTGTTTTGCGCTCTGCTTCATTGCAGCTTCCCACTTGACTCCGGTCGGGAATCCTGCGCCGCCGCGTCCCCTCAGGCCGGAAGCTTTGATTATACCGATTACATCCTCAGGTTTTACGGATGTGAGGATTTTCCTCGCAGCCTCATAACCCTTTCCCGATATATAGGCATCTATGTCCTCAGGGTCTAGGGAGCCGCAGTCCGAGAGAACAACCTTGAGCTGTTTTTTATGAAAGTTATGATAGTCTTCGCCTGCAACCCATTCACTTACAGGCGTGTTTTTCTTTATATGTTCCTTGACTATCCTTGAAACCATATCAGGTTTAACGTACTGGTATGTTGTTTTGTTGTTGTTGATTATCACGTCAACGAGAACGTCTTTGGCGCACAGTCCGCGGCATCCTACTTTATGCATTGAGCAATTTTCAGACACCGCTGCCTTAATCCCTGAGGCTTCAAGCTCTGTCCTGAAGGCGTTGATGACCTCAGCGCCTCCGGCAGCGATGCCGCCTGTTCCCATACAGACCTTTATGAGAATATTATTTGTTTTCACTCTTCGCATCCCTTATAGAGCGTATTTCTTTAAGAAGCTTATCCGACGCTGACTTTCCATGGACTTTTCTGTTGATTATCACTACCGGCGCAATGCTGCAAGCGCCCACGCAATTGACCTTTTCGAGGGTGAATTCCATGTCTTTTGTGGTCTCTTCATTGGCTGAAAGGCCGAGCTCTTTTCTCAGTCCGTCTATCAATCTCTCAGAACCCTTTACATGGCATGCGGTCCCGCAGCACGCAGTAATAATATTTTTTCCCCTCGGAGAAAGGTGAAACTGTGAATAAAAGGTCGCAATGCCGAAGAAACGGCTCGGGTTGATGTCCAGTTTGCCTGCAATCCAGTTGACAGCTTCCTCTGGAATATATCCGAAGGCGTTTTCTATATCCTGAAGTATGGATATGAGATTGCCCTCATTTTCTATGCTTTCTTTCAGAATCTTTTTAAGTGTTTTTTCCATAGTAAAAAAATCCTTGCAGACGTGAGTTATAAAATTAACACAGTAAAATATAGGCTGTCAATGCATAAATAGAAATGAATCAATAAATTTTGGTTATGTGAGCTGCTGCGTTTAACCCGGAATATTTTGAAGTTTTCAGGCGGGATTCAGCATGAGTTAAGCCCGCATAAAGTTGACAATGAAATCAGAATAATTGTATTCTACAAATCTATTTTTCGCGGGCCGCTAGCTCAGTTGGTAGAGCAACGCCCTTTTAAGGCGTGGGTCGAAGGTTCGAATCCTTCGCGGCTCACCATGTGTCCCCATCGTCTAGTCCGGCCTAGGACATCGCCCTTTCAAGGCGGTAACGCGGGTTCGAATCCCGCTGGGGACGCCATTGGAAATTAAAGCGCTGTTTTTATGCAGCGCTTTTTATTTTTAAAAAGTCATTCAACATTGGTATAATAACCCCCATACGTTTCCATATGAGGTGAAGGCATAATGCTTCCTTTTTGTTTGCACGCAAAGACAATTTCTGACGCATGGTTTCAGCTGATATATAATATTTTTGACCATTCCTACACTCAGAAAATCCAGAAAGGCTCGTTTGAAAATGAACAGTACCGGCTTCAGTATCCGGGCATGGCAGTGTTTATTGAACATCCGGGCGAGGACATGATTCCCGTGATACCGCCTGCCTTGAATATCCCGTCGCCTACGACAATGGAATACATAGAAGATTATTTTGCCAATTATCTCATGGACCCTGAGCTTTCTGAAAATGAGACATACAAATACGCAAGCAGGGTTCACCACCCGATGCCGAGAGGCGGGACGCAGCTTGAAAGGGTGATAGCAATGCTGAAAGAAACACCGCTTACAAATCAGGCGATTGTAGAGATAGGCTCTCCTGATGACCATGATGTCTGCTACGGCAATGACGGTAATCTTGACCCGCCGTGCCTGAGGCTTCTGGATTTCAAGGTTGTGCCGAAAGGAGATGACCTTTTGCTTACTGTAAGCTGTTACTTCCGCTCATGGGATTTGTGGGCAGGTTTTCCTACAAATCTCGGAGGCATAGAGCTTCTGAAAAACTACGTTGCAGGCGAAACAAATCTAAAGAATGGCCCCATGTATGCTTACAGCGCAGGAGCGCATATATACGGCTATCAGGAGGAGATTGCAAGGATAAGAACGCTAAAAACGGTGGTTAAGAAATAATTGTGCTGCTGTCCTATTTAGTCCGATAGATCTCTAAAAACTCCTGAGGCGGCAATATTCTGATACCCATATATTCTTGTATGGCAAGGACTTCTCCATCGCCGGTTATGACAGCATCTGCCTTTAATGCCACAGCACACTCAATAAACTTATCATCATCAGGATCATTTTTGACAATCTTTATCTTTGGTGTTTTCGTGGTAAACAGGATGTTGAAGCCATTGGCGAAAAGGGATAACAGTTCTTCAAGTTCAGCTTCGTCCTTCATGCCAATTCTGCCAAGGACGTCTATATATTCATCAAGGACTGCATGAGACAGGCAGAGGGTTATTTTTTCATTTTTCCACAGGTCTATAATCTTCTTCGGGTTTCCGCCGAAAAAGGATGAGACAAAGATATTCGTATCAATGACTACCTTCATCCTTATTTTTTGCGCGCCGATTTAATAGCCTTATCAATCGCTGCTGGTGTTACGCCTTTTGACTTCAATTTTCTGCCGATTCTGCCCCACAGGTCATCAATGTATGCGCCGATATCACGCTCTTTAATGTGCTCTTCTATAAGCCCTCTCACCATCTCGCTCGTAGTCTTGCCCTCGCTTCTGGCAAGCCTGTTGAGCCTGTTCTTGACCTCGTCGTCTATCCTTATAATCATCTGCGTTGACATATCCTTAACCTCCGGCTATAGTTTGTATATATTGTATATCATATATATACGATTGTCAAATTTTTCGAGCTTCTGGCAGCGCCAGCGAAGAATCGCAAGGGGGCGAATGGGACTATGCTTTTATATTTTGTTGCTGAAATGTGGGTAAGTGGAACTAACAATACCTACAAGTGACTCAGCAGATAAATCAGCCATGCAATGCCTATTAAAATTAGCAAAAGCTCAAAAATAATACCCGGTAAAAAGAAGAAGGAATCTATTAAATCCTCTTTAATTGCATTATGAAAATTTTTTCTGTATTTTTTCACTCTTAAAACAAACGAAAATATGCCATAAGCTAACAGTAATGTTGCAACAATGATTTTAATTATTATTTCTTTTGTCATATTAGGAGAAACGTAGGAATACTTCCCGCATTTTGGACTATTTATTCAGTATCTCTGCTGCGTCTTTGGCAAAGTAGGTAAGTATAAGGTCAGCGCCGGCTCGTTTTATTGAGGTAAGCACTTCCATCATCATCCGTTTTTCATCAATCCATCCGAGTTTAGCTCCAGCCTTAATCAAAGAGTACTCGCCGCTTACATTGTATGCTGCAACTGGCACATTGACCGCATTTCTTACATCAGAAATTATATCAAGATACGTCATCGCAGGCTTTACCATCACAATATCAGCGCCTTCTTCAATATCAAGAGCAGCCTCTTTCAATGCCTCTCTCCTGTTTGCAGGGTCCATTTGATACGAGCGCCTGTCCCCGAATTTAGGAGTGGACTCAGCCGCCTCCCTGAAAGGCCCGTAAAATGCAGACGCATATTTTGCCGCATAACTCATGATTGGGGTCTCTGAGAATCCTTCGGAATCAAGTGCAATTCTTATTGCCTTTACCCTTCCGTCCATCATGTCAGACGGCGCAACCATGTCTGCCCCTGCCTTTGCATGTGAAACAGCTTCTTTTGCGAGGAGTTCAAGCGTAGGGTCATTTTTTACAGCGCCTTTTTCAATTATCCCGCAGTGGCCGTGGCTTGTATATTCACACATGCAGACATCAGTTATCACATAGAGTCCCGGGACTTTATCTTTGATTGCTTTGATAGCCTTTTGCACAACTCCATGAGGATCATATGCGCTTGAGCCAATTTCGTCCTTGCGTTCAGGAATCCCAAAAAGTATTACCGCGGGAATGCCGAGCGAGTAAACCTCTTTGGCGTGTTTTACAATCTTATCAACAGATTCCTGAAAACATCCCGGCATTGATTTTATCTCTTTGCGGGTGTTTTTGCCGTAGGTGACAAAGAGAGGATATATAAAATCATCAGGAGAAAGCGAGGTTTCCCTCACCATTCTCCTGATAATCTCGTTTTTCCTTATCCTTCGCGGCCTGTGCAAAGGGAACATATGTTTATTCGCAGCTTGTGCAGCCGGAGCTGCATGACGGAGCCGGTCCGCCTGTGATGACAAAGCCCTGCCTTTCGCCATCGTCCATGAAGTCAATGTTCATGCCTTCAAGTTTTTTTGATGTGTCTTTGTCAACAAAGACCTTAAGCCCGTTTTTCTCAACAACATCGTCGTTATCTTTCGGCTTTTCGTCTATATCCATTCCGTAAGACGGGCCGCAGCATCCGCCTCCGGCAGTATATACACGAAGCCCCCAGCCGGCCTTTCCTTCTGCTGTTAGTATCTCTTTTGCCTTTTCAGCGGCAGTGTCTGTTATTGTTATCACAATAAACCTCCTTAGTCAGGTTCTCTTGGAATTGTTTATAGAACCGTATCTTTAAGAATAAAGCAAAAAAGACCCAAAAAGCAACCCGTCTTCTTCGCTAAGATTGGCGCCCCAGAATTTTCGTGATATCGTTAGCGTGCATATCTTCTGGTGCGTACGGGTTATAATTAAGCATGTCAAAAATCAATCTTAAGGCATTGAGCAAGGACGCATTGGGGAAATTTGTAAAAGAGCAGGAGCTTCCTACTTACAGGGCCAAGCAGATACTTCACTGGATATACGAAAAAAAGGTTGAATCTGTTAAAGACATTACTGAATTGTCCAAGGAATTAAGGGAAAAGCTTTCGGACGCCGCTTATATCAGCAATCTAAAATTACTCAACAGGCAGACATCAAGCGACGGCGCGGAGAAATTTCTTTTCGGCCTGGAAGACGGCGAATCAATAGAGAGCGTGCTTATTCCTGACGAGGACCGCCAAACTCTCTGCATATCGTCACAGGTTGGCTGCACTATGGGATGCGGGTTCTGTCTTACAGGCAGCATGGGCTTTAAAAAAAACCTTTGGGCATATGAGATTGCTGACCAGATAATTGCGGTTATGAAAGTGAAAAGTGAGAAGTTCCCGCCTCGGACGGGTTCGCCTGAGGAGAAAAAAGTTAAAAGTGACGGAATAAAAAACAT
Organism: Nitrospiraceae bacterium; assembly: GCA_003599795.1. GTDB lineage: Bacteria > Nitrospirota > Thermodesulfovibrionia > Thermodesulfovibrionales > UBA1546 > UBA1546. The sequence goes on along the minus strand of QZJQ01000057.1, from coordinate 7,006 downwards.
AACAAATATCGTTTTTATGGGGATGGGAGAGCCGCTTTTGAACCTTGATGAAGTAGTTGAGGCTCTCAAGCGCATTACTGAGCTTCTCGGATTTTCAAAAAGAAGGATAACGCTTTCTACGTGCGGAATCGCTCCCGCGATTGCAGAACTTTACAAAAAGGCGCCTCATGTGAACCTTGCCATCTCGCTTAATGCGACAACAGATGACGTAAGAAACAGGCTTATGCCGGTAAACAGGAAATATCCCATCAGGGTTTTGCTTGACGCGTGCAGGAAAGCCAAACTGCTGTTATCTCTGAGGGACAGGATAACGTTTGAATATGTGATGATAGACGGCGTGAATGATTCTTTGGCTGACGCAAAGAGGCTTGTAACGCTTCTCAGGGGGATTCCTTCCAAAGTAAATCTTATCCCTTTTAACCCATTTGCAGGGAGTAAGTTTAAAAGGCCATCTGATGAGAGGGTTCTTGCTTTTCAGGAGATTCTTATAGGAGGAAAAATTTTTACTTTTATAAGAAAAAGCAAGGGGCAGGATATCTTAGCTGCATGCGGACAGCTCAAGGCGGCATATAAATGAATTCGGATAATATGCTGGGGACAATCTTTTCTCAAAAACAATCCCCTGCATATTTTTAAAAAATTATGAATAAAGTAATTATTTTATTAGGGCCGACAGGCGTTGGAAAGACAGAAGTCTCCATCCTTCTTGCGAAGGCGCTGGGTACGGAAATAATCAGCGCAGATTCAATGCAGATTTACAAAGGCATGGACATTGGCACTGCAAAACCTTCAAGGGAGCAGAGAGAGAAAGTAAAACACCGGATGATTGACATCGCCGGCCCCTCGGAGTCTTACAGCGCCGGCAGATACATTGAAGATGTTGTGCCTTTAATAGAAAACCTGCATAAAAAAAACAGGATTCCGGTTATTGCCGGAGGAACAGGCCTTTACATAAAGGCAATGACGAGAGGGATATTCAGCGGGCCCTCTGCTGACTGGAAGCTCAGGGAGGAACTTGCTGCGCTTGAGGACGGACAGTCGGGCGCGCTTTACAGTTATTTGCAGGAGCTTGACCCTGATGCGGCGTCAAAGATAATGCCTGCTGACACGAGGCGCATTATAAGGGCCATTGAAGTCTGCCTGAAGACAAAACAAGGAATGTCAGAGCTCCAGCAGAAATTGACAAGGCCGCTTCCATACGAGTTCATAAAGATTGGCCTTACAAGAGATAGAAAAGAACTCTATAAAATGATTGAAGAACGGGTTGATAAGATGCTTCAATCGGGATTTGTTGATGAAGTAAAAAGAATCGTGGAAAAATTAAATAAATCCTCTTCACCCCTTCGCCCCTTCACGGCTTTGCATGCAATAGGATATAAAGAGATATTAATGCATCTTAACGGCGAAATACCGATGGAAGAGGCTGTAAGGCTCATAAAGCGGAATACAAAACGTTATGCCAAGAGGCAGTTTACATGGTTCAACAAGGAAGATGATATACATTGGGTGGATATTACAGGTATTCAGGAAGTCAATGAAATATTCAAAAGGGTATGGAAGATTCTTGACGGGTTAATAAATAAGGCAGGATGATTTAAAAGTTGATTCCGTTGACTTCAGATATGTAGAATAAATGAATTGATGATGAAAATGCGAGGTGCAGCGTGGCTAAAAATATAGTAGAGAAGATTTTTGAGGCGCATAAAGCCTATGGCGAGCTGAAAACCGGCAACCCTGTCGGTCTCACCGTTGACCAGGCATATACGCAGGACGCAACAGGCACTATGACATGGCTCCAATTTGAGGCCATCGGCGTTGATAGGGTTAAGGTTCCGCTTGCTGTCTCATACATTGACCATAACATGCTCCAGACGGATTACATGAATCCTGACGACCATAAATTCCTCCAGACAGTTGCCGCAAAATACGGCGCGCATTTCTCAAGGCCCGGCAACGGGATATGCCATCAGGTACATCTTGAGCAGTTTGCAGCGCCCGGTAAAATCGCACTCGGCACTGACAGCCATACGCCGACAGGCGGCGGAATGGGAATGATTGCCATAGGCGTGGGCGGGCTTGATGCCGCAACAGTGATGGCAGGAGCGCCTTTTGAACTCACAATGCCAAAAGTTGTAAAGATTAATCTGACGGGCAAGTTAAACCGCCCGTGGGTCACGGCAATGGATGTTATTCTTGAAATATTGAGGAGGCTGACTGTAAAGGGCGGAGTAGGAAAAATATTTGAATACGGTGGAACGGGGGTTAAAGACCTGAATGTTCCTGAGAGGGCTGCGATTACGAATATGGGCGCGGAGCTTGGCGCAACAACTTCAATATTTCCGAGTGACGGAAGAACAAAGTTCTATCTTAAGGCAGTCGGCAGAGAAACCGACTGGATAGACCTTAAGGCGGATGACGATGCTGAGTATGCTGAAGTAATAGATATTGATTTAAGCGCAATAGAGCCGATGATAGCGCAGCCTCACAGCCCCGACAATGTTGTTACCGTGAAAAGCCTGAAAGGCACAAAGGTAGATCAGATATGCATTGGAAGCTGTACTAACTCTTCATATCAATCATTGAAGACAGTGGCGTTGATATTGAAAGGCAAGACTGTTTCAGAAGGCGTGAACCTTCTCATAAATCCCGGCTCAAAACAGGTATATGAGATGATTTCACGGGAAGGGCTTATCGCAGACATGATTTCATCAGGCGCAAGAATGCTTGAGGCGTCATGCGGGCCATGCATTGGGATGGGAGGAGCGCCGGGCAGTGGACAGATATCAGTGCGCTCATATAACAGGAATTTCCCCGGAAGAAGCGGGACAAAGGATGCGTTTGTGTATCTCGCAAGCCCTGTGTCTTGCGCTGTCTTTTCCATCAAAGGCGAAATAGTTGATCCCCGCGAATCAGGCATTAAGGTTGCGACTTTTGAAGAGCCTTCTAAGTATCTGATAAACAGGAGTTCTATAATTCCTCCTCTGAAGGACACGTCAGATGTGAAGGTAATAAAGGGCCCTAACATAAAAGACGTGCCTGTAAAAGAGCCTCTGAAAAACAGGCTTGAAGCAGAGGTTCTTCTCAAACTTGGAGACAACATTACAACAGATGATATTATGCCGGCAGGCTCAAAAGTTCTTCCGTTCCGCTCTAATATTCCGAAGATATCCGAATTTGTTTTCGGAGGGATTGATGTCACTTTCAGCAAGAGAGCGAATGAACTCAAGGATAAGGGAGGATGCGTTGTTATAGGCGGTGAGAACTACGGCCAGGGCTCGTCAAGAGAGCATGCAGCAATGGCTCCGATGTTTCTCGGGCTTCAGGCAGTGTTTGCAAAGTCATTTGCAAGAATTCACAGAGCCAATCTCATAAACTTCGGAATACTGCCCTTGCAGTTCAAAAACCCCTCTGACTATGAGAAGGCAGGGCAGGGAGACAGGCTCATTATAAATGATGTAATAAATTCACTTAACGGCGCTCAGGTTTACAAGATTGAGAACATCACAAAGGGCTCTTCATTTGAGGCTGTATCGGATTTGAATGACAGACAGAGGGAGATTATACTGAAAGGCGGGCTCCTGCCTTATACTAAGAAGTAAGTGTAAGGGCTAACAAAGTATTACCTATGAAAGATACAGCTTTTATGAGACGGGTTTTGAGGCTTGCTGCAAAGGCAAGCGGCATGACGAGCCCTAATCCGATGGTAGGCGCTGTACTTGTCAAAAACGGGGAAATCATAGCTGAAGACTATCACAGAAAACCCGGCGCTCCTCATGCCGAGGCGCTTGTCATTCAAAAAGCAGGGGAGAAGGCAAGAGGCGCTACGCTTTATGTGAACCTTGAACCATGTTGTCATACAGATAAGCGGACTCCTCCATGCGCAAAGGCAATTATCAAAGCAGGAATAAAGAAAGTTGTCATAGGCATGAAAGACCCCAATCCAAAAGTTTCGGGGAAAGGGATAGAAGAACTCTGCAAATCAGGAATAAATGCAGTCTCCGGAATTCTTGAGAAAGATTCAATCAGGCTGAATGAGGTTTACGCAAAATATATTATGACAAAAAGGCCGTTTGTGATATTGAAAGTTGCAATGACCCTTGACGGAAAGATTGCCACTCCCGAAGGGGAGTCAAAGTGGATAACCGGAGAAAAGGCAAGAGAAAAAGTGCATAAGCTGAGGGGCAGTGTTGACGCAATAATGACTGCAATAGGCACTGTTAAGGCGGATGACCCGCAGTTAACTGCGAGGGTTCCCGCCACAGTGGGTCGCCTGAGGCGACAAGGGGTGAAAAGTCCAATCAGAATTGTGATAGACCCCAATTTGGAGATTCCGATGGATGCAAGGGTCTTGCAAATGCCTCCTGAGACAATCGTTGTAATGAAAGCAGGGGTCAGGGGTCAGGGGTCAGGGGTTGGAGAAAAGAGAAAGATGTTGCTGAACAAAAATATCAGGATTATTGAATATGACAGCGAAAAGCTTGACCTCAAATGGCTGATGGAAAGACTCGGGAAAATGGAAATCACTTCGCTGCTCATAGAAGGCGGCTCATCGCTGAATGCCCATGCGCTTGAAGACGGCATTATTGACAAGGTCATGTTTTTCATTGCTCCGAAGATTATCGGAGGGGAAAAATCATTCACTGCTGTCGGAGGCAGGGTATTCAGAAAACTTTTAGACGCATGCCTGATAAAAGATATAAAGGTGGAACGCATAGGCAAAGATGTATTAATAGAGGGGTATCCGGAAAATGACTGAAAAGAGCCTGATACCAATCTGCTCGTGGTGCAAAAAGATACGCACTGAAAATATGTCGTGGAAGAGCATTGACATGTATCTTGCCGATATAGGGTTCGGCGTGTTCACTCACGGGATGTGCCCTGACTGCGCGACAAAATATTTTGAAAAGAAAGTATATCTTGAAAGTTACCAGAACATATGCAGAGAAATAAGCTCAAGTCTTTCGCTTGACGAGGTCTTAAAGCTTATTGTCAATAATGTGGTGAGCGTGATGAACGTAAAGGCAAGCATGCTTAGGCTTCTCAATAAGAATACAAACAAACTTGAAGTTGCCGCGCATTACGGTTTAAGCGAAGGGTATGTAAATAAAGGGCCTGTTGCAGCTGATGCAAGCATTTCAGATGCGCTTTCAGGCAAGGCAGTGTCTGTTTATGACATACAGTCTGACGCTGACGCAACATACAGAAAACAGGCGGAGGAAGAGGGAATAAGAAGCATACTTTCCATTCCGTTAAGATTGCATAATGAGGTAATGGGAGTCCTCAGAATGTATACGGCAGAGCCTGTTAAATATACAAATGAAGACCTGAAGTTCATGGCTGCAATAGCAGACCAGGCTGCCATAGCAATTAATAATGCAAGTATTTTTGAGAAAATAGTCTCCAAAGAAAAACAGTATTTGCGGGTTTTTGAGGAGGTGACAAAGGCTGTTAGCTCCACATTAGATCTTGATAAAGTGCTTAATCTTATTGTTAAGAAACTTCCGGCTGTGATGAATCTCAAAGCGGCCACTATAAGACTGCTTAATAAAAAAGGCGAAAAACTCAGGCTTGTTGCAGCATACGGGCTTTCGCAGGAATATCTCAGCCGCGGCCCCGTGGATACAGAGGAAAATGTGCGCGAAGCGCTGCAGCTCAGGCCTGTTGCAATATATGATGTGGCTAAGGATTCAAGAATAAAATATCAAAAAGAGGCAGAGCGGGAAGGCATAAAGAGTATGCTCACGTTGCCGATAATAGCAAGAGGAAAACTCATCGGCATTATCAGGCTTCTCACGGATGAATTCAGGCATTTCAGCGATGAAGAGATCAGGTTTACAACCTCTCTCGCAGAAGTGTGCGGCACTGCCATAGACAACGCAAGGCTCTATGACAAGTTAAAGAAAAAAGAGGCCGGCAGATAAGTTCATTTAATATCTGAGCTTATCAAATCTACCAGCAGCCTGACGCCGACGGCTGAAGCGCCTTTGGGAATGTAGGGCTTGTCTTTTTCCACCCATGCAGTGCCTGCAATGTCAAGGTGAACCCACGGAGTCTTCTCTGCAAATTCATAGAGGAAGTATGCTGCTGTAACGAGCGAGCCGTTTTTGCCGCCTGTGTTTTTTATATCAGCGATATCGCTTTTTATATACTCCTTGTATTCGTCAAACAAAGGCATCTCCCATACGCGTTCGTATGTTCTTTCTGCCGAGCGTTTGATTTTATCCAATAATGTCCGGTCATTTCCCATCATTGCTATAGCCTCGTTTCCAAGCGCAACAGAGCATGCGCCTGTAAGGGTTGCAATATCAATAATAGCCTTAGGTTTAAAATGTTTTATTGCATATCCGATTGCGTCAGCAAGGATAAGCCGTCCTTCCGCATCGGTATTTATTATCTCAACGGTCTTTCCCGTGATGGATTTTGCAATGTCACCCGGCTTTGTTGCAGAGCCTCCGGGAAGGTTTTCAGTTGCAGGGAGTATTCCTACTAAGTTAACAGGGAGCCTTAATTCTGACGCAGCTTTTATTACGCCAAGGACTGCTGCGCCGCCTGCCATGTCATATTTCATTTTTTCCATGCCGTCTGAAGGCTTAAGCGATATGCCTCCGCTGTCAAAGGTGATGGACTTTCCGATTAATGCGAGAGGTTTTGATTTTGCTCCTTTGTATTCAAGGACGATAAATTTAGGCTGTTCATGCGAGCCTTTTGTGACAGACAGATAAACATTCATGCCCAATCTCTCGGCATCCTTTCTTTCAAGCACCTTCACCGAAATTCTTTTATTCCTCAGTGACAGGGCTGCTTTTGCAAGATGCGCCGGAGTCATATCATTTGACGGGGTGTTTATCAGGTCCTTTGAAAAATACACTGCGGATGTTATCGCCTTAAACCTGTCAATGTTTTTTTTCAATTCTTTTGAGCGCGAGAGGATAAGGAGGCTTTTGAGGGTCTTATCATTATTTTTAGTTTGATATTTTTTGAAGGTATACAGCCCGAGCAAAGCGCC
>QZJQ01000048.1 GCA_003599795.1 Nitrospiraceae bacterium | reverse complement strand
TATCGGATACAATCAATATATCAGAGATAATTTTTTAGCACAAGAGATTGGAGTGATGTCAGGTGCATTGCGAAAATCCATCGGATACAGAAGGTGAGAAGAACATGGCGATAGAGACCAGACCCATCAGCGATAAGGAGAATAAGATACAGGAGTTCACGGTGCATTTCTGGAATGACCGTGTCATCTTCGACGATAAGAACCTGCCCATCGGACAGATTTCAACAGACGTATTAAATCTCGCCGATGACAAGCTTCTTTCGCTACGGCGTCTGGCGTCGGAGACACTTGATTTTATGCTTAAGAATTTCTTTGATCCGCGCATAAAAAAAGACCTCGCTCTTGTCACCGCTGTGCAGGACAAGCTGAACGAGTATCAGGACGCTGTGTTGACCTTTCCGCTGTATGAGCATTTGAATATAGACAACAAGCTCACGCACAACACGCTGACTATTGCGTTTAAAGACTTCCCTGATGAATTTCAGCGTTTAATCATACCGACGACACGGGAGTATCAGATTTATGCAGGTTTTATCAACGGCATCTGCAGAATTCCCGATGAGATTATCGCCTTTCGTTTTTATATAACAAAAATGCTGGATCATTATTTTGAAAATCTAAAAAAGCGCAGCTCGGAGCATTATGCTTTCGGCGTTTATAAATTCTTTTCCGACAAGGAGGCGCAGCGGATACTGGCCTCGCTCCTGCCGCCGATTCCGGAGTTTATGTTTATGCAAACACGCGAAGCCATGATTGAGTACAATACCATGCCGAGTCCGGATGACGAGAAAAAATATATCATTGCGGAAAGGCTGGTGTTTACCTCTATCGCTTCATTTCTTCATACAGATTTTTTCAGAGGGCTGATGAACGGCAACGCTCCGCGCCGCTGCCACAACTGCAAACGCTTTTTCCTTTTAAGCAGCGGCTACGACACCTGCTATTGCAACAACATTGCGCCAGGCGAAACAGAAAAGACCTGCCGTAAGGTTGGCGCTCATAAAAAGCAGGCGAGCAAGGAAGGTAAGACTCCCGCACGCCTCGAGTACGACAGAGTATATAACAAATTTAAGACCCGGCATGCAAGGGGTAAGCTCTCGGATAACGAATGGAACGCCGCTGTTGCCCTGGCTTTGGAGTATAAGGATAAGGCTGAAAGAGGAGAAATCTCTGACGCAGAGCTAAAAGCGATTTACGACAAGATGTGACCATAGCACCGCTCACAGCGTACTATATCTTCGAAGCTGAACACTCGGAAATGTAGCTCACAGCTTCAAAACGTTGCAATGCCGAACAGAAAAGGACTCGCACTCATTCTACCGGGCTGAGTGCGAGTCCTATATTTTTTACGGGTTATATAGCTCGCCGTTTGGCTTATATGCCGGAGGGGTACTGTCCTTGGTTACCGGCGGCTGTATCGGAGCGTATATGACGTCACCTGTGATCTCTGGCTCTGCGGGAGGAACTGTTGGCACACTTGACGGACATTCATCGCCGCCCATGATTCCGATTTTGTTACCGTTCTCATACATATCCTCCGCAACCGTGCCGACATTACTTCCGCTGTACGGAACATATCCGAATCCCGACACCCACACATGGAGCACGCCGTCGATGTGCTTTTTTGTGCCGGGGATGGGGCTTGTGTTGGCTGGTGTGTCACCGCTCCCCATTATCCCGACCTGTTTGTTGATGTCGCCTTTGCCGTCAACGGTCGTACCGCCGCCCATGATGCCGACCTTATTGCCGGTGAGTTGGTCATCGGGATTACCGACCATTGTTCCAACGCTGCCGCCGCCCTCGTCTACAATCCACCCGAAACCCGGTATCCAGACATACGGCTTGCCGTCGATGATTGTTCTATCGCCCGGCTTGGGTTCTGCGGATGCTGGTGCAGACTTTGATACAGCGTGAGATGTCGGGGCTGTCGGCGACACTGCTTCAGTTTTTTCTTCTGCTGTTATCTCTGTTATCCGTGCCTCACTTACTGCGACAGGCGCTACTTCAGGAGCAGGCATATCTTCAGAGATAAAAATATGCAGCGTTTCCTCTGACCGAGCCTCAATTTCGGCGGATACGGCGTTTTCTACTGGTTCGGCGGGTAAATTCTCGACCTCGTCACTCCGTGGCCAGACAGCGGCACACAGCGCGACACAGGCGATAATGCCTATTCCAGCGGTTATTAGCTTTTTCATATAAACCATCTCCTTTCAGCAACGACACTACCACAAGGTTTCGGAGATAGCTATCAGAAAAACCACAAAAAAGTGATATTTAATTTATTTATGCGATTAGGGATGTTTTTAAAGCTTCCATTGTGATATAATTATAAAAAATTATGCTCTGAATAATGTGATGAGGTGAATGGCGTGGCGGTAAGTTATAACAAGCTCTGGAAGCTGCTTATCGACAAAAAAATGAAAAAGAAAGAGTTACAGTCTGCCGCAGGCATCAGTTCCAGCCTTATCACAAAGCTTGGGCACGATGAGCCTGTAACAATGACCGTACTTATGAAAATATGCGCAGCCCTGCAGTGCGATATTGGCGATATTATGGAAATCATTCCTGACGGACAGAAAAAATCATGAGCACCGTGAGGATAATAACTCGAGCTTGCTTTATTTATTGAAGAGATACAAAGATATCTGCAGAAAGAGGGGGCAAATTTTGAAGACTATTTCCTTGCCGCCGCACGCACCGACGCTTATAGAGTCTACTCGTGCAATTGGCTATACAATAGAATCAGCAATCGCCGATATTATAGATAACAGTGTCTCGGCAATGGCTTCATCTATCGAAATCTTCTTCTTTCCCATAGGGGATTCGTACATAGCAATATTGGATAACGGCAATGGAATGAACGCTGGTGAACTTGAAACTGCTATGCGCTATGGCAGCCAGAATCCGAATGATAAACGAACAGCAACAGATTTAGGTCGGTTTGGACTTGGGTTAAAAACTGCATCCACATCACAATGCCGGACACTGACAGTTGCCAGTAAAAAAGACGGAATCATAGAAGTGAGACGCTGGGATATTGATCATGTAATTCAGACTGAGGATTGGTCGCTCATTATACTGGAGACCGAGGAAGAGATTAACGCCATACCACGCATTGAAAATCTGCGCGAACTCGAAAACGGTACTCTCGTTGTTTGGCAGAATCTTGACAGGCTAAAAGTTGGGGAATTGAATTTTGATCGCTCAATGGGTAGAAAAATGGATGATGTCCGTTCTCATCTATCTTTGGTATTCCATAGATACCTCGCCGGTGAAGCTGGGTTAAAAAAATTGCAGATTAAAATGAACGGAACCGCTATTGATTATACCGACCCTTTTCTGGCGCGAAGAAATACACAGATAATGGCCGATGAAGAGCTATTTATTGATGGCATAAAAGTCATTGTCCGCCCCTACATACTCCCGCATATTTCAAGCTTATCATCAAATGAGATTGAGGAACTTGGCGGCAAAGAGGGATTACGTAAGAGCCAAGGGTTTTATGTATATAGAAATAAGCGTCTTTTAGTTTGGGGAACGTGGTTTCGTATGATGCGGCAGGGCGAGCTTTCAAAACTGGCTCGGATTCAGGTCGACATACCAAACGATTTAGACAGCCTTTGGACACTTGACATTAAGAAATCAACGGCAATTCCCCCTGAGGTTGTAAGGAATAATCTCAGTTCAGTAATCGAAAGGCTTGCAGAACATAGCAAGCGCACGTGGGTATACCGCGGGAAGAAGGAGACGCATGACTCGATTATCCATGTTTGGCTGCGGTTCAAAGGAAAGCAAGGCGGATCGTACTACGCAATTAACAGAGACCACCCATTGGTCGAAGCTTTTAATGAAACATCACCGCAGATAAAGCGAAATGTTGAAAACCTATTGAAGGCGATTGAGACAGGGATTCCGTTAAGCTCGCTTTATTTGGATTTAAACTCAGACAAGCCCGTCGAAAACGACGCAGATACGACCATTCAGGAAGTAGAAACATTGCTGCAGGGGTTGCTTGCCCAGATTACCACAAGTGCGGGCAAAGCGGAATTGATGGATAGGCTCGCTGTTTCTGAGCCTTTTGTCAATTACCCTCAACTCATAGAAAAGTATAAGACAGGAGGATGCACAAATGGCGGGAACTAAAGCCGAAACACTGGAAGGACTTATTTCCACTGCAATTAACTCAGAATATCCGGATGTTCCGCCAACCGAAGCGGTCTTTGATGAAAAAGTCGAAGCGTTACGGCAGTCGTTGGCGATCTTATATCCTGTGAGCGATGAAGAGTTTGCTGAAATCAAACGCAAATTAAAAGCAAATATTGTTGTTAAGATGGACTTAGGCGTTCTGATAAAAGATCGGCAGCAACATCAGCCATGGCTTTCTGCAAGACGGGAGTCATTGGACTTCTTTTTCTGGAATCGTTATAAAACATACTTGGAACAAGTCAAACACTGGAATCCTCGCGTTACAGGAAATCTGGGACGAGTGTCTGATGAGATTGTAGATTATCTTGGCGATCCCGCAAGCGATGCCCCGTTTCAGCGGCGCGGTCTTGTGCTTGGCGATGTTCAGTCCGGCAAAACCGCGAATTACACTGCCATTTGTAATAAAGCAGCTGACTCAGGCTATCGTGTAATTATTATCCTTGCTGGAATGATGGAAAACTTGCGCCAGCAAACGCAGGAACGTCTTGATGCGGAATTTTCAGGCAGAATGAGCCAATACCTGCTCGATCCTAAACAGGAAATTGAGAATGTGCCTGTCGGCGTGGGCAAATATGGTCAGGAAAAACAAATAGCGACGTTTACTTCAGTAACAAAGGACTTTGATAAGAATATCCTTCGTGCGCTGAAGCTGTCGCTTCACAATGTCAACACCACAGTTCTTTTCGTTATAAAAAAGAACAAGAGTATCCTCAACAACCTTATAAAATGGCTAAAAAGCAATAATTTAGACGCGAGAGGAGCTATCAATCTCCCCATGCTGCTGATTGATGATGAGGCAGATAATGCTTCCGTCAATACCAAAAAGGAAGATGAAGATCCGACCGCAATCAACGATGCCATTCGCAGATTGTTGAAGCTATTCAGGCAAGCCTCGTATTTGGGGATTACAGCCACACCGTATGCGAACATTTTCATAAACCCTGAAACGGAAACGGAAATGCAGGGCGATGATTTGTTTCCCAGAGATTTCATATATTCACTGGCTCCGCCGACTAACTACATCGGTGCAGAGAACATATTCGGAGAACAGGCTCAGTTCGCTGATTCCTTGGAGGAAATCCATCCTCAAGAGATGGATGCCTTCTTTCCGTTTAATCACAAAAAGGATCTTGTCGTTGATGATTTGCTGCCGAGCATGAAAGAGGCCATGGCGTATTTCTTGCTTGTTAATGGGATCCGCGATGTTCGAGGAGATAATCGGGAACATCGCTCCATGATGATTCATGTCAGCCGATTTACGGATGTGCAAAATCAGATTAGTGGTTTAGCGCATAATTGGGTCGAGGATGTTCAATCCGATGTCCGCAACTTTGCCTCTTTATCCGAACGGGAAAGCGATGCCATTGTGAACATCGCTTATTTGAAAGCGGTATGGAACAAGCACAAGCTGTCGGAGAAAGCAGGAGCCGATGGTCTCCCCATGAAGTGGCACAGATTTTTATCTGAGTATCTGTTTAAAGCTATCGCTCCCGTTGTTGTTCGGTCAGTAAACCAGAAAAGCAGCTCAACTGGATTGGATTATTACAGTCATAAGGAAGATGGGCTACGTGTTATAGCGGTAGGCGGCAATAGCCTGTCAAGAGGGCTTACACTCGAAGGCTTATGCGTAAGTTACTTCTACCGCAGATCACAAATGTACGACACTTTGCTTCAGATGGGTCGTTGGTTTGGATACCGTCCTGGATATGACGATTTGTTTAAAATCTGGATTAGCATAGAAGCTATCGATTGGTACGGATATATTACGGCTGCCGCTGAAGAATTGAAGCTGGAAATCACAAGAATGAGGGATGCAAATCAGACTCCGATGGAGTTTGGGTTGAAAGTTCGTCAAGATCCGGCTTCGCTAATCGTAACTGCGCGTAATAAAATGCGTTCCGCCACTCCTGTGAAACGTCCGATAACAGTTTCAGGGCGATTGCTCGAAACTCCACGACTGAGAGCAGACGCCGCTTCACTTCAGCAAAACGAAGAGGCATTCAAAGATTTTGTTAAACGATTGCCCGACATCGGACATGCCGTGCAAAGAGACGGAGCGCAATATTTCTGGGAAGGTGTTAGTAAGGATGAAGTTGAGCAGCTTATCCGCGATTTCAAGACACATCCTTGGCATTTATCGTTCCAAGGAGTAGCGCTTGCCGATTTCATCAGAGATTGTTCGGATATGGGCAGCTGGGACGTGGTCATTGCAGAAGGTGCAGGCAGCAAAGTAGAACTGAATTGCGGCGGCGATGTGCTAAACATTTCATCCGAGAGCCGTATCGTAAAAGCAACAAAAGAGCAGATCAGCATCAGCGGAACAAAAGTCCGCGTAGGTGCTGGCGGAGTTGCCAAGTTAGGTCTAACTGAGCAGCAGCGTGATGAAGCGGAGGATAAATTCAGGCGTGAAAACGGAAAAAAACACGTTCCGGACAGCGCTTACCTGAAGATTAACCGTAACCCTATTCTTATGCTCCATGTTATAGCAGTTGACCGTATAAAAGCTGATGACAAAGGAAATCCAAGAACGCAAATCGATGCTGGCTGTGTAGTTCCAGATTATCTTTATGCATTGGGTATAGGTATCCCAGAAATCGGAAGCGAAAAAATCGCTTATTACATGGTCAACATGGTTGAACTTAAAAACTACTATGATGCCGAGGAGGATGAGGACGAATGAAGATAACACCAGAAATCCTCGAACGGCAGTGGAACAGCATCAAATATACAAGCGGAGGCTTTCTGCAGATTGACACGCAACATCCGCTGGAATGGCATATAGGTTACCAATCTATCAGCCAACGAACACTATTGCTGGTCAGTGATACGGAAATCGGCGCAATTGAATCCTCAAAATCGATGATTGTAAGCCGCCGCAGACGTGAATCTGACAACCGCTGGACGCTTTCTTTTGAATTACTCCGAAACGAGCAACAGGGCGTGTTCGCCATCCTTTGCTGTGATATTATCGAGCATTCGCGCCCTGCCGTTAATGAGGCAGAGGCTCTGAAGCTGGTTATCGATCGCTACAAGCAGTGGAGCCGTTTGCTCGAAACCCAGAGAAGCGGCTTGATGGATGAAAATAGCCGTAAAGGATTGCTGGGAGAGCTACTGTTTTTACAAGAACGCATTGAAAAAGGCGATTCCGCATTAACGGCAGTACAGGGCTGGGTGGGTGCAGATGGTGCTGACCAAGATTTTGTATACGAAGATGGCTGGCATGAAATAAAAAGCATCGGTGCCTCCGCTACAAGCGTGTCGATTTCTTCACTTGAGCAGCTTGACTGCGCCGATGAAGGCGAACTTGTTATAATGCGCATTGATAAGGCCGCTCCAGATAAATCAGGGGCATTATCCCTTAATGATGCAGTAAGACAGATCAGCAGTAAATTAATTGGCGCCTCAGATGCGTTGGACTTATTCCGCTCAAAACTGAGCGCATACGGATATATTGATTTACAGGAATATTCTCAACAAAAATATTCCTGCTCTGGATCGCAACGGTACGATGTGAATGATACGTTTCCAAAACTTACGAGACAAAATGTTCCGGCACAAATTGAATCTCTGCATTACGAATTAAGTCTGCCCTCGATGACAGACTGGTTGAAAGGGTGAACAAAATGGACGCACAGGAATTCCGAAAAGATTTCATAGAAGGAGTTAAAGCCGAAGCGGCAGCTACCGGCGAGGGTTCAAGTGCGTCATTTGTAAGTGCTTTTGCTCAGTATCTGCAGGAAGCAGAATTCCTGATGGACTTCACTGCTGCCTACTTTGAGGGGACAGGAAAACGCAACCGAAAGATGCGTGTTGACGGATATGCCTATGATGAGTTTGACAAAACCATGAGCCTGATAATCGCTGACTATGATGCTTCTGAAAATGAGCGGGTGCTTGCCAGAACCCAAGCAGGACAATTGCAGGAGCGGTTAAGTACGTTTGTAGACCATGCGCTGAACTCCACTCTTCACCGTGAAGTTGAGATGAGCAGACCATGCTCCGATTTAGTGGATTTACTGCGAGAAAAGCGCAGGGAAATCCGCAAATATCAGCTTTTGATTTTTACGACGGCATCCATCAGCACCACAATAACCGTGCTTGAATCCGTCAATATAGACGGAGTTCCGTCAGAGTGTCAAATATGGGATATTAACCGTTTATTTAAAGTCTGCGGTTCGGACACAGGAAGGAATATTATCGAAATTGACTTCAAAGCGTATTCCAAACACGGTATTCCGTGCATGGAGGCAAGCGGCACAGAAACAAAAGATTTTAAGAGTTACCTTTGCATTATTCCGGGTGTTCTCTTGGCTGATATTTATGATAAATATGGCAGCGGATTGCTGGAGGGAAATATACGGTCATTTCTTTCAACGAAGGTGGCTGTAAATAAAAAAATACGAGCAACTATTCTGCAATGCCCAGAGAGGTTTTTCGCTTATAATAACGGCATTTCTGCAACCGCTATGGATATTAAAATCGAATCCACTTCGGAGGGACAATTTCTTGTTTCGGCGAAGGATTTTCAGATAATCAACGGAGGGCAGACTACTGCGTCGCTTTCAAATGCAAGATTCCGCGATAAAGCCAACCTGAGTACTATTTATGTACAAATGAAGCTGACGGTAATTGAAAGTACGCTGGAAGAAGAGGCAACCGAGCTTGTTCAAAATATCTCACGTTCCTCTAACAGTCAGAACAAAGTCAGCGACGCCGATTTCTTCTCAACTCATCCGTTCCATGTCCGCATGGAGAGGTTCTCACAGCGTCTGTACGCAAGAGCAGTAGGCGGTCTTCAGCATGAAACAAAGTGGTTTTATGAGCGGGCGCGCGGGCAGTATCTGCAGAAGCAGATGCGAATGACTCCTGGTGAGAAAAAGAAGTTTCTGCTCCAAAACCCGAAGAATCAGCTTATAACGAAAACTGACCTTGCAAAAGTTCGCAACACATGGAAAGGACTGCCACATACAGTTAGCCGAGGCGCGCAAACAAACTTCGCTGAGTTTGCCAAAACGACAAGTGACGAATGGGAAGCATCTGATGATGGGCTTGTTTTCAACGAAAAGTATTTTCAAGAAAGCGTTGCTTTAGTTCTGATATTTAGATACTGCGAAAAAATGGTGACGCATCAGCCATGGTATTCCCAAGGCTATCGAGCCAATATTGTGACCTATACCATTAGCCTTTTACATATGCTTATACAGAAACAGTTTCCTGGAAAGGACTTGGATTTGATGAACATCTGGACACGTCAAAACGTCCCGGATGCTGTTTCCATAGCTTTAACCGAACTATCAGAACTTGTTTATGACAAACTGACCGATCCGAAAAGAGGAGTAGAAAACGTAACCCAATGGTGTAAGCAAGAGGGATGCTGGAAAAGTGTTCAAAGTATTGAATGCAGATTATCTCCTGATATTGAGGCATGTCTTATCGGACGTGATGAGTTAAAAGTCGCTGAAAGAGAAGCTAAGTATGGCCAGCGCATAGACTCAGAAACAGAAATCATGACAAAGATTATAAATATTTCTCAGGCGCAATGGCAAAACGCCCTTAATTTCGCCACGGGCAAGCGGATGATTACGCCTGATGAGCATACTGCCATGCGAATAGCATGTCTGATACCCCAAAAAATGCCGACCCCAGCTCAATGCAAAAGGCTCATTGCTGTGCTGGAACGGTTAGAGGAGGAGGGATTTAAATTATGAGTTCTGACGCTGAATCAAAGTATAGTATTGTTGATTTGTTCGCCGGCGCAGGCGGCCTCAGCTACGGGTTTCTTCAAACAGGCAGATTTTATATAAAGGCTGCCTTTGAAAA
Organism: Nitrospiraceae bacterium; assembly: GCA_003599795.1. Lineage (GTDB taxonomy): Bacteria > Nitrospirota > Thermodesulfovibrionia > Thermodesulfovibrionales > UBA1546 > UBA1546. The sequence continues at coordinate 5,194 of QZJQ01000048.1, read as the reverse complement.
CAATCTCAATGCTCAGAAAACTTATAAGCGCAATCATGGAAATGCTGAAGTTTATAATGATGTCAGCGATGCACTTAGTGATGAAATTAAAGCTAAACTTGGCAAAGTTGATGTTGTCATTGGGGGCCCGCCGTGCCAAGGCTTCTCTAATGCAAACCGTCAGAAAAATCATGCCATCAGCTTGAATAACTCTCTTGTAAAAAAGTTTGTGCAGACTGTTCTTCATCTGAACCCCATGGCTTTCGTGATGGAAAATGTAAGTATGCTCCAATCAGATGTCCACCGCTTTTATGTGGATGAAACTGATGTGGAAACCATAAAAAAATACGGCATTACCACTAGCCCATCAGAAATCCCGCTTCTTGACGCAGAGCTTGTATTTCCGGGCGTTGCTGACATTGCAAAAAACATTACGCAAATTTCAAAATATCTTTGGAATGAAAATGACTATTTGTCGCTCAATGTCGTATTCAAAGCACGTAATTCCAAAAAGTTGTGTGCTTCTCTGACAAAGCACAAAAAAAGGCTTCTTGCTCTCGCTAAGAATCTCATTGCCTCCTTGGATGAAAATGATCCGGTATTAAAGCATGATTATGCGGCAGGAATTGCTATACAGAGCTATTTTGCTGCTACTGAAACTAATGAGGTAGCTGAAGAATTATGCAAAGCGATAATGCCGGCAATTATGATGCAGCGTATGTTCTCAAAAGCCAAGGAAATATTGGATAATCGTATCAAGGTTGACAGATATTCAACTGAGAACGGACTTGTTGCTCATGTCACTTCTATGGCGGTTATCGACTATGTTAAATCAATTTTGGAAGCTTCCAGCACCGGATACAGTATAAATAGCGGTGTTTTATCAGCAGCGGACTTCGGTGCGCCTCAGAAGCGGATGCGTTTTGTTCTTATTGGCGTCAAAAAGTCCATGTGCGATGATGTAAAGCTCCCTGTTGGTACGTTCTCTGAAGCAAATTATCGTACAGTGAAAGATGCGATTGGGGATTTGGAGGAAATTGAGGTGGCAACTGAAGTATCTAACCAAGGAGTACCGTTGCCTGCCGCTCAAAAAGACATATGTAAGCTTGGAAAACTGTTGCGTGATTCCAAAAAACTCTACAATCACATTTCTACGGCAACAACCCCCGAAGCACTGGAGCGGTTCAAAGCGATTCCACAAGGAGGTAATTTCCACAGCTTACCTCCGGAACTCAAAACTACTTACTCTGATACGGAGCGTACACAGAAAACCATTTACCTGCGCCTGAAATATGACGAACCTTCCGGAACAGTCGTTAATGTTCGCAAATCCATGTGGATTCATCCAGTGAAACACCGCGCTCTCAGCATACGGGAAGCAGCGCGCCTGCAAACATTTCCCGATAGTTTTGTTTTCTGCGGGACTAAGGATTCACAGTATCAGCAAGTAGGAAATGCGGTGCCGCCGATGCTGGCAAAGGCAATAGCGGAGCGTATTGATAGTTATTTGACCAAATAATTATTTCAGGAGGGGTGAATAGTGGCAAGACAAAATTGGACAAGAGAACAAAGCATTCTGGCTCTCTATTTGTATTGCCAGATCCCTTTCGGGCAAATACACGCAACACATAAACAGATTATAGAAACTGCTCAGTTAATTGGCAGATCGCCTGATGCTTTAACGATGAAAATGTGTAATTTTGCTCGCTTCGACCCGGAGTTGCAAAGTCGTGGCGTCGCTGGATTATCTAATGGATCTCGCTTAGATGAGGAAATCTGGATGGAATTTTCCTCGGATTTCAGTCTGTTGTCATATGAAGCGGCTAATATCTTATCTACCCTAAAAAAACAAGGGATAGATTCCTTTGTTGATTTAACAGATCTACCCGATATCCCATTAGGAGATACCAGAAATCAGATTGTAAAAGCGCGTATAAACCAAACATTTTTCAGGAAAGCATTATTATCTTCGTTCAACAATACATGCTGCGTAACAAAATTACAGATTCCTGATCTGCTTATCGCAAGCCATATTAAGCCTTGGAGCGTTTGTAATGAATCCGAGAAGACTGATCCTCGGAATGGCTTATTATTAAATGTGTTTCATGACAAAGCATTTGATCTCGGCTATTTTACAATTAATAGCAAGTTTGAAATAATAGTTTCTTCAAAAGTTGAGACTTATCTCAACAATAAATTCTGCAATGAATGGCTGAAATCCCTAAGTGGCGAGGAAATAAAAAGACCGGAAAAATTTCTCCCAAGCAATGAATTCATTGAATATCACAACGATGTTGTTTTTATAAAATAGTGTTAAAGAGCTGAGATTTGGGGTTCAGGAGAGTCGATATGGCAGACCATGCTCATTCAAAGGAAGTTCGAAGTTACAACATGTCCCGAATAAAGAGCAAGAATACTAAACCTGAAGAAATCGTAAGAACGTTTTTGTTTTCAAAGGGATTTAGATATAGGAAAAACGACAAGAGGTACCATGGATGTCCTGACATTGTTCTTCCCAAATACAGGACTATAATTTTCATTAACGGTTGCTTCTGGCACTCTCATGAGGGATGCCCGGATTTTGTTATTCCAAAGTCCAACCAAGATTACTGGATACCGAAGCTTGTAAAAAACCGTGAACGAGATGAAGAAAATTATGAGACTCTTAGAAAAGATGGATGGAATGTACTTGTTGTCTGGGAATGTGAACTCAAAAAGGCTGTTAAGGACAAGAGGCTTGAATTGTTGTATCACCAGATACTGATTACGTAACTGAGGTGTTGTTAATGGATGAACCCGACAATTTCAACTTCAACAAATATTGGGGGCCTGCTGATTATAAGCCAAGAGTCGTTTTCGAGCGCGGCTCGGATATGCGATGTGTGTATTGTGGTGAGGCAGCCGAAACAAGAGAGCATTGCCCTTCAAAAGTTTTTCTTACCAAGCCTTACCCATCCGATTTACCTGTAGTCCCCGCCTGTGCAAAATGCAATAACGGATTTTCCTCGGATGAGTTATATACAAAAGCTTTCATTGAGGCATATGAACAGCATACCTCATATAAATCAAGAACATTATTATCAGAACGAAAAGAGGTTGAAGAAGCGCGAAAGAAATTCGATGAATGTGTCCGTTCAGGCGAAATTCATTTTGACAATAGAATTTCAAGAATCTTAATGAAACTCGCCGTATGCCACATGACATATGAGCTCACTACTGGCTTCTATGATGATTCTTGGGAGGGCGTACCGGAATATGTGTCCTATACATTTCGCCCTAACATGACTTCAGAAGAGATTGAATCTTGGGATGAGTTCATTATTATGAATGATAACATTCTGCCTATCATAGGCTCTCGAGTATTTAATCATATCTACGTCCTTGAACCTGTACTTACTGCTTTGGATGATAGCGGACAAGTTATAAAAAAGCCTTTCATGGTGATGGATTGGACTGATGTTCAAGATAATAATTACAGATACGTGTGCTGGCTTGATAAAATCCATATGAATATTATGATTGTAATTGACGAATTTTTGTTTGCCAAGATTGTATTTAAACAAAAAAATAATCCGTCAGAAGGAGGATAACTCCAAGTATTATGATTGCTGAAATTTATCATAAAATTGTTGATATTGGTTCTGAAGACCAATTGACAGGGAATGTTTTTGGAGCGCTGAGATATTTGCCTTATGCTGTCGTCCGGCAAATAATAGTCAATAGCATTATTCCAGCGGCTACAAGTAAGTTGCTTGAACAAACATTGCCTTCAGAAATAAACGGTGAATGGGGTCGTAATCTTTATTTCTGGCAGCACTATCCCGGTTCACGAACAGAGCCGGATATTGTTATTGAGTTAGGGCAAGCGGTTATATTGATTGAGGTTAAATATAACAGCGATTTGTCTGGCAACGATCAGTTGATTCGTGAAGCGGAACTGCTTCTCAGTAACTACCCCAATAGGAAAAAGTTTTTAATACTGCTTGCTCGTGAGGAATCAGCGGTTGCTATTTTCAACGAGCAGAAAATAAATATTCCAGCGGACGTGTCGTTTGGTTATATGACTTGGCAGGGCTTATTTGACTCTATATGTAAAAATAAGACCGACAGTCTTGTTTTCGATGATTTATCAGAGCTATTAAATGAAAAGGGATTCGGTGGTTTTAGGGGGTTTAGCATGATGAACGAGGAAACAATAAAGGCTTTCCAAACGGTACGGGAGGCTCACAAAAACGTGCAGGAATTCATCTCACGTTGCATTGCCCTTGCGGAGGAAAAGAGTGAATTTGAACTTGCTCCGATGACGGGAAACAACACCTTTCTCAGATGGAGCAGTGATCGAGATTCAAATGCTTGGTCATATTACAGCTTCATTGTGGTATTTCAGCGGCGCTCGGACGCTAAGTTGAAGAATGGTTATCGCAACGGAGCGTTGTATGTTTTGGAGCTTAATTTTGCCGATTTTGAGATTCCAATGGCCAATATTGCCCGTTATGATTACGATAATATAGCTAAGAACTGGTCTACAAGTCCTATATCGCCAAGCGACCATTGGATTTTATATCAACCGATGTATAACGGCTTAATTGAATTCCCTGAGTATAAATCTGGTGAATTGTATTGCGGAGAGGCCACAGAACCTCTTGATAGATACTGGGGTTTGAAACGTATAATGGGGTATGAAGTCCCCTTGTCAGAGATTACTGCTGATAACGCTTATGAGAAAATCTTTGGTGCATTCAAAGAATTAGCAAAGAGATAGGCGCCATCCCTTTGGGGGACAACGCCTATCTCTTTGCATTTCCGTACCGGTTTGGGGTATGGTTCAACAAGTTTCCCTATTGAACTGCGCCTTTATGGGACACCCCCTTTTAAATTATAGTTAAGTGCTGCATCTTTTGGGTTGAAAACTTATTTAACCGGTTTGTTGCGGGCTGCTGTCCTGCTCTTGCCCGGCCCGGCTTTGTCTTTGGCGGGCTTATCTTTTGCCGGGTCCGGCTCGCGCATGTAGTAACCGGAACCCAGCCAGGCGGCCAGGGTGAAGATCATGAAATAGGCCTGTTCAGTCTGATGTCCGGTTATTATCGGCAGCACCAAAAGCTGAAGTCCCATCCCCAGTCCCAGTGACGGAATAGCCACTAACAGGGTGCGCATGACCCGTTCGTAGCCCTTCTGGGGGGGCAGGGGCCACACCTTGGAGAACACCGCCCCCAGC
>QZJQ01000005.1 GCA_003599795.1 Nitrospiraceae bacterium | reverse complement strand
ATATTACTGTGAATGTTGAATTATTAAGGAATATAGGCAGACAGCTTCTGAAAGAGATTCCCCTGTTAAAACAAAAACCTCTTGCACAAACAGCACTCGGAGTCGGCGCCTCAGGAGATAAAACATTCCCTATAGATAAAAGGGCTGAGGATATTATCATATCAGGGCTTGAGGCGTCAGGAGAGCCTTTAACCATTGTTTCAGAGGAAGCTGGCATCCGCGATATAAAAGGCGGCGGCAGGAAAGTATTGATAGACCCTATTGACGGCAGCAAGAATGCAATAGCTGGAATCCCGTTTTATTGCACATCTATAGCAGTTGCCTGCGGAGATACGATTGGAGATATTGAAACAGCCTATGTTATAAATCTTATCAATGGAGATGAGTTCTGGGCTGAGAAAAATAAAGGCGCTTTTTTGAACAGTGAAAGAATTTCAACACAGAAAGACAAAGAGATGTATCTTATTGCTTATGAGGCGCAGACTCCGGGAAGGGATATACCGGGGATAATGTCCCTGCTGGCAAAATCACGGAAAACCCGCTGCCTCGGCGCAACAGCGCTGGATCTTGCATACCTTGCCTGCGGTTCAATCAGCGTATTTGCGAACCCCTCGCTTTCAAGAAGCTTTGATTTCGGAGGAGGCTGGCTGCTTGTTAAAGAGGCAGGCGGAATATTTACGGATATAAAAGGCAATTCTATTGAAGCAATAGAGATTAGTCTTAAAAAAAGCACATCTCTGCTTGCGTCAGGAAACGAAGAACTGCATAAAGAGGCGTTGAGGTTACTATCGCAATGAGAGATTTGCTGATAGACAGGATTGGCTTTCGCTTCCGCAGATACAAAGCAAGATATAAGATGCAAGATTCAGGATTCAGGATAAAAAAAATCGTGCATCGTGCATCATGCATCATGCATCGTTCGCAATGTTTACTTCTGCTGTTTTTATTTATGCTCCCGATGAATCTTTTCGCTGACGAGGGCATAATTGAAAAGGATATAACTTATACTGTTGTAAAAGGCGATTACGGTGGGATGATAGAAGGCAAAATCGGGCTTGAATGGAGCCACATTGCCTCAAGCAATCAAATCAAATACGATGCTCCGCTTGCAATCGGGCAGAAATTAAATATAAAGTTCAGGCGGATTATTCCGCCCCATATTGACAACGGCATTGTCATAAATATACCTGACAGAACGCTTTACAGATTTTCTGAAGGAAAGCTTAAGGATTATTATTTTATTGCGGCGGGAAAATCCACATGGCAGACGCCCCTCGGAGAATTTACAATAAAGAACAAGGCAAAAGACCCGACTTGGTATGTTCCTCCGTCAATACAGAAGGAGATGGAGGACAGCGGTCAGGATGTTATTGTAGAAATATCTCCCGGCCCTGAAAACCCGCTTGGGGAATACTGGATTCAGCTTTCGATTAAAGGCATAGGGCTTCACGGCACAAATGCGCCGCAGAGCATCTATAAGTTCCGGAGCCACGGCTGTATGAGGCTAAGGCCCGAAGTTGCAGAGTTCTTATTTAAAGACGTGGCTGTCGGGACAAGAGGGGTTATAATTTATGAGCCGGTGAAAGCTGCAAAGGATTCTAACGGCAGAATAGTGATTGAGGTTTATAAGGATTTTTATAAGAAGCGTATAAATTATGATGAAAAAATAAAAGAAAAGCTTAAAGAACTCAATGCGCTTGAAAAGGTTGACTGGAATAAAGTCAAAGAGGCGATAGAGAAAAAAGACGGGCTTGTGAGGGATGTGAGTTTATAACCTAAATATCAATTTCTATAATCTTCTCTCTTGATTTCTCACCCCTGATAATCCTGATGCCGCTTTTCCGGATAGTAAAATGCTCCGAGAGAACTTCAATAAGCGCCTTATTAGCCTTGCCGTCAACAGCAGGCGCATTTACATAGACTTTAAATAAGTCTCCTTCTTCCAGAACCCTACCCTTCTTTGCATTAGGGATTACCTTTATCTTTATCTTTTTCATGACTTGACAAGGCAAATAAAGAGTAATGCCGCTACTGTATGCAAACGCTTCTGACCTGTTTATAGGTCGTGAGGCCGGAAAATACCTTTGCTATGCCGTCCTGATAAAGGGTTCTCATGCCGTCTTTGATTGCCTGCTGCCGTATCTCTTCCACAGTGCCCCGCTTTGCAATAACCCTCTTTATATCTTTGGTCCCTGCTAACAATTCATATAATCCGGCCCTGCCTTTGTAACCTGACTGGTTGCACTCATCGCAGCCCTTTGGTTTATAAAGAGCCAGCTTATCATCATACGCTATCCCAAGCTGAGGGAACTGCTCGCCGTAAGATTTTGACAGAGATTCAAACTCTTCCCTTTCGGGATGATAAGGCTCTTTGCATTTCTTGCACAGCGTTCTGACAAGCCGCTGCGCCAGTATGCCTAAGATAGAATCCGCAAAGTTAAGAGGGTCTATGCCCATGTCAATAAGCCTTGTAATTGTTTCAGGCGCGCTGTTGGTGTGAAGCGTGGAAAGGACCAGATGCCCGGTGAGTGACGCTTCTATGCCGATATGCGCTGTTTCGCGGTCTCTCATCTCGCCGACCATAATCACATCAGGGTTAGCCCTTAAAAATGAGCGCATGGCCCTTGCAAAATCAAAGTCTATCTTGGGTTTTACCTCAACCTGACGGAGCCCTTCCTGTGTTATTTCAACAGGGTCTTCTGCGGTCCATATTTTTTTCTCAGGAGTGTTTATATATCCTAAAGCAGCATGGAGAGTTGTGGTTTTGCCTGAACCTGTGGGCCCTACAACAAGAATAATCCCGTAAGGCCGGCTGATTAGTTCTTTCAGGTTTTTATAATCCGGCCCTGAAAGGTGCAATGCCTCCAATGGCATTGCCTCGCTTGAGGCAAGAATCCTCAGAACCACATCTTCACCTGCCACAGTTGGAAGCGTGGCTACCCGCAGTTCAACAGGCCTGTTCTTGTAAACGAATTTTATCTTACCGTCCTGAGGCAGCCTTCTTTCAGCGATATCAAGGCTTGCCATTATCTTTATTCTTGACACAACAGGGCTGGAATAGGTGATGGGAATCTCAAGGTGTTTCATGCACACTCCGTCAACCCTGTAGCGCACAAAGGTTTTCTTTGCGATTTTGCTCGGCTCTATATGAATATCAGAAGCGCCTTTTTCATAAGCTTCAATGATTATCTGGTTCACAAGCCGCACAATGGCGTTGGATTTTTCATCATATTCAGACTCTACGGTAACTGTTTCGTCTTCCTCCTCTTTTTTGACGTCTATCTCTGCGAGGATGTCTGACATTGAACCTGTGGCGCCAAAGTCAAAATCCGGGGCTTCAAGGAATTTAATTATGTCATCCTTTAACGCCACCTGAAAATCATATTCATTTGCCTTAATAAGATTTTTTACATCAAGCACCTTGGCGTCTCTGGGATTGTCTATCAGGATTACTGCTTTCCTGTCCGAGAGCGAAAGAGGCATCCAAAAGGATTTTTTGAGATAGGCGACATTAAGGCCTTTGAGCAGTTCTCTCTGAACAAATATACTGGGGCTGTACTCAACAAATTTACATTTGTAATACATGCCGAGGGACATTCCTATATCTGATTTTTTGACCTTGTAATTTTCCATGAGGACTGTTTCAATGTCCTTTTTCTGCTCGCGCGCAAGCACAGTGGCTGCCTTCAGCTCTTCATCTGTAATGGTATTGTGGCTTATCAGGTAGTCAAAGCGTGTGTGAAGCATCTTTGACTGATTTCTGAAGGCAATGCCGAGAACGCGCGCCATCTCCTCAATGCTCTTTTCGTCAACCTTAGTGAATCTCGGCTGGCCCTTTTTGTTGACTAACTGTATGACCCCAAGGATTTTATTTTCAAAGAGTATAGGGGATGTAAGAATCTGTTTTGTGCTGTACCCTGTTTTCTGGTCCCAGCTGCTGTCAAATTTCAGGTTTGGGTCTATGGCAAACAGTTCTTTTGCATCATTCACATCCGCGATATTTACCATTTTTAAGTCATGCGCCGTGTATCCTGCAATGCTGGTATGTGATATGGGAAGCCGTATTTCCTTGATGGCAGAACCCACGAGGTATTTTGAGATGAGCTGGCGCTTTATGGGATCTATCAAATAGATTGTCATTCCTTCCGCATCAAAGATCCCTAAAATATCGGTTTTAAGCTGGAACAGAATCTCGTTAACATTGTTGGCAGCGTGTATCCTGTTTGTTACGAATTTCAGCTTTTCAGTGAACTGGAGCTGTTTCTCAAGTATCTGAATCTTATATGTCTCGCCGGTTTTTTCAGCAGCCATGTTGCCTCCCGCCTTATTATCATATCTCTATCACACAATAGTTTCAACCACTTTTCCCTATTGCCAAATCCTTTGCCTGACTTTAAAATGTCTTATGCCTGATATAAAGGTTCTGCCTGTTGACTTAAGGAATAAAATCGCTGCCGGAGAGGTTGTGGAACGTCCGGCCTCCGTTGTGAAGGAACTCATAGAAAACGCAATTGACGCTAAAAGCACAGAGATAAATATAGAAATACTTTACGGCGGCAAGAGGCTAATCAGGGTTTCGGACAACGGCACAGGCATGGGTGAAGAAGATGCGCGTTTGTGTTTTGAGCGCCATGCAACAAGCAAAATCAGCAGTGATGCAGATTTGTTCAATATCAGGACAATGGGGTTTCGCGGAGAAGCGCTTCCTTCAATCGCATCGGTCTCGAGAATAAGGCTTATAACGGGATTAAAGGGCGCGGAGGCGGGCATATCAGTAGAAATCGCCGGAGGAGTAATAAAAGAGATAAAGGCATCTCCTTTTTCAGGGACCTCCATTGAGGTGAAGGATTTATTCTTCAACACGCCTGCGAGAAAAAAATTTCTGAAGACAAACAGCACAGAGCTTTTTCATATCATTGACACTGTAACAAAGGAAGCCCTCTCGCATTATGAGATTGGATTCAGGCTTTTGACTGAAAATCAGGAGACCATGATTTTCCCGAAGGCGTCAGGGCCCAGGGAAAGGCTGATGCAGGTATACGGCGATGAATTTGTAAATGGGCTGATAGAGGTTCATAAAGAAGAGGGCAAGGGGATTATGAAATTAAGCGCATTTGTCTCTGACATAGGGAATTTCAGAAACAGCAAGGCTCACCAGTTCATATTCATAAACAGGCGTCCTATAAAAGATGCTTCGCTTTCTCACGCAATTTACAAGGCTTACGAAAGAATACTCCCAAAAGATAAGCATCCTGTGTTTTTTCTCTTCCTGGAACTGGACCCGCGGAAAATTGATTTTAATGTCCATCCTGCAAAGAGAGAGGTCAGATTTGAAGACAAAGAGGCTGTTTACAGGTTTGTAAATGCAGGCATACGCGACGCCGTAAAAGGCGACAGGGCGGGGCATGTGAAGCCATTTACAGAATCACCCCCCATGCCGTATACAACTGCAAATTATCAAAATACAGATGAAACGCTGCCTTCTCAAGTCTCGGAGAATCTTGAACTGCCGTATAAGCCGTCGCTGCCTTTTGTATATCTTGGCGATACATTCATTGCTGTTTCAGGAAGAGGAGGGCTGAGCCTTATAGACCATCACGCAGCACATGAAAGAATACTTTACGAAAAATTTCTTAAGAAAATAAATCTTGACTCGCATCAGATGCTTTTCCCGAGACAGGTAACCCTTTCGCATAAGGAATATATGGTTATCCTTGAAAACAAAAATCTACTGAATGAGCTTGGCATTGAGATAGATGACTTCGGGCACGATGCGATAATTATCCATTCGCTTCCAGATGCGCTTGCGGAGGCTGACCTTAGAGGAATACTCGCGGATGCTGCATCTGCAATTATAGAAGGAGACAGGCCGGACAGGACGTTAAAGGAAGAAATTGCAGCAAGAATTGCCTGCCACAAATCAGTGCGCGGAAAAGAGATACTGAACCAATCAGAAGTCTCGCAGCTTCTTTCCGACCTTGAAAACACAGAGCATCCTGACCAATGCCCTCACGGCAGGCCGACACGAATTTTCTTTTCAATGGATGATTTAAAGAGGATGTTTAAGAGGAAGTAGTGCACAAAGGCTATCTTATCCTTATCCTCCATGCCCATCTGCCTTATATCAGGCATCCTGAACACGAATACTTTCTTGAAGAAAACTGGCTCTACGAGGCAATCACAGAGAGCTATATACCTTTGATTGATGTATTTGACAGGCTTCTGAACGATAATATTGATTTCAGAATTACGCTTTCCCTGAGCCCAACGCTTGTTGAGATGTTCAATGATTCTCTCTTAAGGGAAAGGTATCTGAGATACATAAACAATCTTATTGAGCTTTCAGAAAAAGAGCTTCTCAGAAACAGAGGGGATGTATCATTTGGGTCCCTCGCAGAAATGTATAACAAGCGTTTCAAGAGAATCAAATTTCTCTACGAGGAGTCCTACAAAAAAGACCTGACTGCTGCCTTTAGAAGATTGGGAGAGACAGGAAAGGTTGAGATTATAACCACTGCGGCCACTCACTCGTATTTGCCTGTCCTGAGTATGTATCCTCAGGCAGTAAGGGCTCAGATGAGGGTTGCAAATACACATCACATAAAAAACTTCGGGAAGGCGCCTGTTGGAATATGGCTGCCTGAATGCGGGTATTATGATGGGGCAGACAGATTACTGGCAGAAGCAGGCATAAAATTCTTTTTTATGGATACGCACGGGATACTAAACGGAACACCAACGCCGGGATACGGGGTATACAAACCCGTAGCCTGCCCTTCAGGAGTTATCGCATTCGGAAGGGATATTGAGTCATCAAAACAGGTCTGGAGTTCAATAGAAGGATACCCCGGAGATTTTGCTTACAGGGATTTTTACAGGGATGCAGGATTTGACCTGCCGATAGATTATGTCAAACCACACCTTCATCCCGACGGCATAAGAACATATACAGGCATAAAATACTATCGGATAACAGGCAATACAGAAAATAAGATGCCTTATGTAAGAGAACAGGCGTTAGCTAAAGCAGAAGAGCATGCAGAAAACTTTATGCTCAGCAAGAAACGCCAGATAGAGTTTCTGTACAACAATGTGGGGTTTAAGCCCGTAATAACAGCTCCCTATGATACAGAACTTTTCGGGCACTGGTGGTTTGAAGGCCCGGAATGGCTGGAGTCGCTTTTGAGAAAAGTCGAACAAACGCGTGCGCAGGATGTCTTCAAGACCATTACGCCGTCAGAGTATTTAAGTGAACATAATGAGCTTCAGCGCATAGAGCCTTCAATGTCAAGCTGGGGTTATAAAGGGTATAACGAGGTATGGCTTAACAGTTCAAACAGCTGGATTTACAGGCATCTGCACAGGGCAGTTGAAAAAATGACAGAGCTTGCAAATATGTTTCCGAAGTCTGAAGGTCTGCTGAGAAGGGCGCTTAATCAGGCTGCAAGAGAAATCCTTCTGTCTCAGCATAGCGACTGGGCTTTTATAATAAAAACAGGGGCTGCAGCTGAATATACTTCAAAGAGGCTCTCTGAGCATATAGAAAAATTTAACAATTTATACGCGGCAATCAGGAAAGGCGATATAACCGAGGCGTGGTTATTGGAGATTGAGAATAAAGACAACCTGTTTTCAGAGATAGATTATCGCGTCTATTCAGAAAGCGAAAGAAGGTTGTCAAAAGGATAGGCCTTAAGATAGGACAGGAACTCATCCACTGCATGGGATGATATTGCCTTTTTCTGGAATATCAGGGAAAAATCTCTCAACATTTTCTCTTCTTTAAAGCTCAAAGGTTTTAAGGTGCCGTATTTAGTTTCTTTTCTTACAGCCCATCTTGACACAATGGCAATGCCCATGCCGTTTTCAACCGATTCCTTTATAGCCTCTGTGCTCCCAAGCACCATGGAAATCATCATATTCTGAGGAGTGATGCTGTATTTGCCGAGGTATTTTTCTATTACCTGCCTTGTGCCCGAGCCTTCCTCTCTGAATATGAAGGGGTCCTTTGTAATTTCAAAGATGGAGATATTCCTTTTTTTTGCCAGGGGGTGAAGCGGAGGAACGATCAGCGCAAGCTCATCGGTGACAAGTTTATCAACAACCATCTTCTGCCTTGCGACATCTCCCTCTACGAGTCCGATGTCAATATTGCCGGCATTCAAGAGTTCCACCACTCGCTTTGTGTTGCCGACAAGGAGATGGACTTTTATTTTAGGGTGTGTCTTTCTGAAGTCTGCGATTACGCCCGGCAGCAGGTAGTTTCCTATGGTTGAACTTGCGCCCACACTTATGCTGCCTTTGACAAAACCTGTTATTTCGCCGATGTTTTTTTCAGCGGCAGAATAAAGATTAAGTATTTCCTTTGCGTACTTGTAGAGCATTTCCCCTGCGGGCGTGAGGGTGACTGTATTGCTTGCCCTGTCAAAGAGTTTAGTCTCATACATCTCCTCAATTGCCTGGATTAAAAGGCTTACAGCAGGCTGAGTGAGATGTATTATCTCGGATGCCTTGGAAAAACTCTTTGTCTCCGCAACTGTGCAGAAAACCTTTAGCTTATGGTCTTCCATTCCCATAACTTTTGTTAATTATAGAATAAAACAAAAAAATAATTCAATGTCCTGGGCGGCTCGGGATGGCTGCTGCTTTTTTCGCAAGGGCGTCTGCTCTTTTATTCTGTTCTCTCGGGATATGGCTTATTGTGTAAGCCTTAAAAGATTTCAGGTGTGAGAGCGCCTCCTGATACATCGCTTTCAGATGTTCACTTTTTACCTTATAGCTCCCTTGAATCTGTTTCACTATAAGTTCGGAATCAAGAAATATCTTCAGGTTTTCTATCTTCAGCGCTTTTGCCTTTAAAAGCCCTTTTATAAGTGCTGTGTACTCTGCAATATTATTTGTTGCTGTTCCGATGTGTTCTGATATTTCGTACGCTTTATCTTCCAGAAGAAGGACTGCGCCGATGCCTGAGTCTCCTGGATTACCGCTGGACGCCCCGTCACAGTACAAAACACCGGCTTTCATTCGCCGCTTTCTTTCCAATAGAGGATTCTGTCGCACTGCTGACACTGGATTGTCTCAATATTTTTCTTCAGCTCAACAAACATCTGCGGCGGTATATTCATATTGCAGCCCTGACATATCTCATCCCTGGCCTCTACTACCGCAAGCCCATTGCATTTTTCAAGCAAGGCCATATAAATGCCGTAAACATCAGAGTCAACTTTATCGGCTATTGCCATGCGCCTGACCTTAAGTTCTTCCAGCTCTTTTTCCGCTTCTGCTGTCTCTTTCTCAACCTCTTTTCTAAAGGCTTCCACCTTATCTTTTTCGGCTTTCATCTTAAGCTCTTCAGCTTTTACCTCTTTTGCCGCAGCCTCAATGGCTTCCATAGCGGAGAGTATCTCATCCTCTATTGCATACCGCTCTTTCTCGATGGTTTCAATCTCCTTAAGATGCGCCTGATATTCCTTATTGGTTTTAATATTTGAAGCGTGGGCCTTTGTTTTATTTATCTTTTCATTTATATCCTCAATGGCCCTCTCCTTGTCCTTTTTTTTCTTCTCAAGAAGTTCGCATTTCTGTTTTTCTTTTTCATAGAGGGACAGGGTTTCTTTAAATAAGTTTTCAACTGACAGGAGCTTGGCAGGCAGGGAGTCAATTACGGCTTTTTTTCTTATGATAGCGGAATCCGCTTCCTGAAGCTCAATAAGCAGCTTTATGTTTTCCTGCACATATCCTCCACCAACAGAAGTTAAAAATTAAGAGTTGAAAATTAAAAGTTGCTATATCAGAATCCGGAGTTTTAACTTTCAACTTCTAACTTTTCACTCTTAACTCTGATTTCGCTTTGCGAAATCAGTTGGTGGGCCCACCAGGACTCGAACCTGGGACCAACCGGTTATGAGCCGGTAGCTCTACCAGCTGAGCTATGGGCCCTGCAAGTAGTAATTGTAAATTTTAAAGAGCATTTTGGTCAAGTGCTCATTGTCACATGGGTTTTATTTGACATCATGCATTTGTTTCTTATATGCTATTAAGCAATAAAACGGATATGAAATTCTTTCCTAAAGAAATAGATTTTTTTGAGATATTTGACAGGGCTGCATTAAATGTCACTAAGGCAGCCACCCTCCTTGTTTCTCTTATGGAAAACTTTGACAATATTGAGGTGAGGGCCAGGGAGATATACGAAGTTGAGCAGGACGGCGATATGCTGACCCATGACATAATGAAAAAGCTCAACAAAACCTTTATCACCCCGATAGACCGGGAAGATTTGCATGCCCTTGCATCCAGCCTTGACGATGTCCTGGACCTGATATGGGGAGCAGTTGACAGGCTGGCTGTTTTTAAGCTGAAAGAGCCTACAAAAGAGGCTGTAGAGATGTCTAAGGACCTCTTGTTTACAGCGGAGGCCATTCAGAAAGCCATGAAGAAGCTTAAAGAAAAGAATTATTCGCATGTGCAGGAACTCTGCATTGAGATAAACAGGCTCGAAAACAGGGTTGACAGGATATTCAGGGATGCGCTCGGAGCGCTGTTTGATGATATGAAAGACCCTATTCTTATAATAAAGTGGAAAGAAATATACGAACATCTGGAAGACGCATCCGACAAATGCGAAGATGTTGCCAATGTCCTTGAAGCAATAGTCCTGAAGCATGCCTGATACTTTTTTTCTTCTCATATGTGTAATAGTCCTCGCGACAGCCTTTGATTTTATAAACGGGTTCCACGACACGGCGAATGCGATAGCCACATCAGTATCAACGAGAGTTCTTTCCCCCAGAGCCGCTGTTGTCATGGCAGCGGTATTAAATATGGTTGGGGCCCTGTCTGGGACTGCTGTTGCAAAGACAGTGGGGTCCGGGCTTATAGAGACAGCAAGCGTCACGCAGATAACAGTCATATCAGCGCTTTTGGCAGCCATAATATGGGACATAATAACGTGGTATTTCGGCCTGCCTACATCTTCAAGCCATGCAATTCTTTCAAGTCTCGTAGGCGCTGCGATAGCCACTGCCGGGACAGAAGTCATCATCCAAAAAGGAGTTTACAAGATTTTTCTCGGCCTGATTTTTTCTCCTCTTGTCGGGCTCGCATTAGGGTTTCTGCTGATGTTGTTTCTTGTCTGGGCCTTTAGACGCTCTGCGCCGTCATTGGTTACAAGGGTCTTCAACAGGCTCCAGATTGTTTCAGCGGCATATATGGCCTTCAGTCACGGCAATAACGACGCCCAGAAAACCATGGGTATCATAACAATGGCGCTTGTCAGTTATTATGGGCTCTCTGATTTTCATGTTCCGTTCTGGGTAATTGTTCTGTGCGCTGTTGCTATGGCCTTGGGCACGGCAGCCGGCGGCTGGAGAATTATAAAAACCCTTGGCGTGCGCCTTGTCCACCTGAAACCTATTAATGGTTTTGCGGCAGAAGCATCAGCAGCTACCGTTATAGAGGTTGCATCAAGCATAGGACTTCCTCTCTCAACTACGCATATCATATCCTCAACCATAATGGGCGTTGGCGCATCCAAGAGGTTGTCGGCGGTAAGATGGGGTGTAGGCGGGAATATAATAATGGCCTGGGTGCTTACACTGCCTATGTGCGGTGTTCTTGCATGGGCTATCTGCAAAGCAATTCAGCTCTTTGTTTAATGAAAATTCTGCGTGCGGCATTTCTATTAAGCGCTGTCCTGTTTTTACCTCCCCTGTCAAGCGCCGAGGTTATAGTTTTTGATGAGGTTTCACTTGAATCTGAATCCCTGATGCTCAAGGCCGTAACAAAGGGAAGGATCTTCACCAAAGGCGGGCAGATGGTTGAATTTTCCGTTGACGGAAAATCAATAGGCAGGTCGCTTTCAGGCGGAGACGGCGCTGCTTTTAAAGAATTCAGGGCAAAAAAATCAGGACTGTATAAAATCTCAGCAGTATCAGGCAAAGATAAAGACACCGGGTTCCTGCTTGCTCTTAAAAAAGGCGCAGAGATTGTTTATATTGATATTGAGGGAAGCATATTTGTGCCTATGTCAGGCAAGCCGATGAAAGACAGCCAAAAGGTAATCAAGGCCATAGCAAAGAAATTCCCCGTTGTGTATCTTCAGGCCGGGATTCTTGACAGCAGGACCTTAAAAAGACTGCTGATGGAGAATGAATTCGCAGAGGCGCCCTTGCTTTCATGGAGAGACGGGATGGTGTTTGAGGAAGCGGATAAAAAAGGGCTGAAGATCAAGTTTGTAATAGGCGGCAAGGCAGTTATAGAATCAGCAAAAGAATTCAGGCCTAAGGCATTCAGTTTTAATGAAGTGGAAGGGGCAGAGGAGGTTAAAGACTGGGAGGAGATAGGGAAGAAGCTGCGTCTTGTGATAAAATAAAAGCGCATGAATTAACAGCATTGATATGAAAACAAAAAAGTCAGGCAGCGAACTTTTCTTTGATATTTTTGAAAGCCCTGTTGGAAGGCTGTTTCTTTTGTTTTCAGGGAAGAACCTCGCAGGCGTGTCTTTTGAAAAGCCGGATTGCAGAAGAGGAGAGGCGCCTGAATCATTTACCAAAGAACTGAACAATTATTTTGAAGGCAAGAATGAAGATTTTAAGCAAGGCACTGTATTTTTAGAAGGCACGGATTTTGAAAAAAAAGCCTGGCTTGCATTAAAAGAAATCCCATACGGAGAAACGCGCACTTATAAATGGCTTTCTGAAAAAATAGGAAGCCCCAAGGCAAGCAGGGCAGTTGGCCAGGCGCTCGGCAGAAACCCGATTCCGATAGTCCTGCCGTGCCACAGGATAATTGAATCTGCCGGCTCAATCGGCGGCTACTCATCAGGCGTTGATATAAAGAGAAGGCTGCTTGAAATGGAATACTATAACGCCCTTTCAAAGAAACAAAAAGGAGAATAAAAATGAACTTCTACAGGTGTCTGATATGCGGGGATGTTTATATGGGAAAAGAGCAACCTTCAAACTGTCCGTTCTGCGGTGCAAAGGATAAATATCTCGTTGGTGCGGCTGAATGGGTTGATGAGAATCTCAGCATTGATATGCTTTCTGAAATCTCAAAGAAGAATCTTGAAAAGGCGCTTCAGCTTGAGGTAAACAATGCCCCTTTTTACCGTGATGCAATGTCAAGGACTAAAGATACAATGCTTCAGGGAGTTTTTAAATATCTTTCCAAGATTGAAGCTGAGCACGCTTCAGCAGTCAAAAAAATCCTGAAATGCGAACTGCCGCAGCCTGAGAAAGGCAAAGAGGCTGCAACTGATGATGACATTGAGAATCTCAAAGCAGCGCATGAAAGGGAAAAGGCAGCGACAGTTTTTTACAGGCAGGCCGCTCAAGAGGCAGCAGAGCCGAGAGTTAAAAAAGTATTTACAGCTCTTTCAGAAATAGAGGCGGATCATATTGCGCTTGAGGAGAAACTTCTGAAAGGAAGATAACAGATAAAGGAGAAAAAGATGTTATGGCAAAGGTAAAAGAAGGAGACACAGTAAACATCCATTATACAGGCAAACTTGAAGACGGGACCGTTTTTGATTCTTCTGAGGGCGGCGCTCCTCTGGAATTCAAGGCAGGCGCAGGAGAGTTTTTAAAGGGACTGGAAGAAGGCGTTATAGGAATGGAAGCCGGTGATGAAAAGACAATCAGAATCCCTGCTGAAGAAGGATACGGCGTTTACATGCAAGAGAAGGTTTTTGAATTTGGCAGAGACAGGGCGCCTGAAAACTTTAACCCTGAAATCGGGCAGGAGCTTCAGATGTACAGGGCAGACGGCATGCCTATAACAGTTAAGGTTACCGGCAAAACGGAAAAGGCATTTATCATGGACTGCAACCATCCGTTGGCAGGGAAGAATCTGGTGTTTGAGATAAAGCTTGTGGAGATAGCGTAAAGAGGTTCGCCCGCCTGCAGAAATAATGCTGGATAATTTTAATTTTGACTATCCTTAATTATTGGTATATAATACCCATAACTATATGAAGGCTGAATTAATAGAGCATTCAAAGGTTATTGATGAATTAGGCAGTACTGCTGAAATTAATTTATGGAAATTGCCAAAACCTACAGATGATAAACCGCACGGATATAAATATTCTCTGGTTTATATTGTAGAGGATAAGCGGGTAATCGGTTATGACAATGCAGAAAGCAAAGGAGACCATAGGCATATCAGAGGAGCGGTAAAACCCTATAAGTTTATTGATATATGGAAACTGATACAGGACTTTTACAGGGATATAGAAAAATTTAAGAGAGGTGAGTTATGAGAGTTAAGAAAATCAAGATAGGGATTAAAGACTTAAAAACAGCCCTAAAGGAATTTGCTGAGAAGGCAGATGCTATTGAGCGGGGTGAGACTGTCAAGAAGGAAACAGGCGTTTATTTCACCAGCTTTGAGGCGTTCAGGAAGATATTGACGCCCAAGAGGCTTGAACTCCTGCATATAATCAAGATTCAGAAACCTTCTTCAATTAATGAGCTTGCGAGAATGGCAAAGAGGGATGTAAAGAATGTGGCAGATGACGTGAAATATCTTGAACAAATAGGGCTGATAGAGAAAAAAGAGACAGACAACAAGACGGCGCCTGTAACTAAGTATGACCGGATTGCCTTGGAGATTGCGGTTTAAAAGTCAGGGGTTGAGATGGTGCATGTATTGAATGTCTATCCTCTCGGTTGGTAGTTGTGCTCAATATTTTGGAAGATGCTTTTCAAAATGTGAAAGCCAAGCCGTATATCAGCGCTGTTTCTGGTTTTAAGAAATGCGAGGAGTTTTCGCAGTTCTCTGTCCGTATCGGAATCTGCCGGCCTCACGCTGTATTCAAAGTCAAAAAGCTCTTTCATCGTAACATTCAAGGCATGGCTGATTGTTTCAATGGTTTTTAGAGAGGGAATTGATACGCCGCGTTCTAATCTTGAAATTGTTTCGACGGTAACATCAATTGTCTCTGCAAGTTGTGCCTGAGTAATTTCCCGTTCTTTTCTGATTCTTGCAATCTGAGCGCCAATCAGTTTTCCTACTTTTTTTGATGTATTAGATTTCTTTTGCATAGTTGAAATATAGACAAATAGCGCCCAATTTAACAGGAACTAAAATATCAATATTATTATTGACAAATAAGTTCTACTTGTGCTTAAATTGGTTGGCACAAAAATTTTTCAGCGGGGGTGCTTGAATATGGGTAAAAACAAAGGGGCAACAAGGCGTAATTTCTTAAAAGCAGCAGGAATAACGGTTTTGGCATCGCTTCCAAAAACATCTCACGCAGGCATGTTTGACTGGCTTACTGAGGGTTATCTTGAACCAACAAAGATTGATATAAAAAATGTCTCTAAAGACAGCACAAACCTAATATGCTTCGGAACAACAGGTTCAAAGATGAGCATTCTTTATAGCGACAAGGTTACACCTGGCCTGCCTTATGTTTCCGACCATGATATTGCAAAGAAGAAGGGAACGATTGATGACGCTGTGAAGTTTGTTGAGGGCGACCCTAACTTTTACGGGCAGTACACTGTTGACAAATACACAGGCAGAAACGGCGAGGAAATCTACGCTGTAACTCCAAAGTATCTTGGTATTTC
>QZJQ01000001.1 GCA_003599795.1 Nitrospiraceae bacterium | reverse complement strand
TATATCCCTTCCCGGAGTCTGCGCCTCGTAAGCAATAAGATACATCTCTTTGTCTTTCTGTGTTGAAATTCTTTCACCGTTCAGAAAAGCGCCTTTATTTTTCTCAGCCCAGAACTCATCTCCATTGATGAGATTTATAACATACGCTGTTTCAATATCTCCGATTGTATCACCATCTGCAACAGCAATTGATGTGCAATAAAACGGGATCCCTGCTATTGCATTCTTGCTTCCGTCAATAGGGTCTATCAATACTTTCCTGCCGCCGCCTTTTATATCTTGGATGCCTATCTCTTCCGAAACAATTGTCAGCGGCTCTCCTGATTTCTCAAGCCCTGAGATGATAATCTCCTCTGCCTTTTTATCTATAGGGAATGTTTTGTCTCCTGATGCCCCGGTTCCGAGGGCTGTCTGCATAAGTGGTTTTTGTTTCAGGAGAGGAATCTCTCTCGTAAGCTGCCTGCCGATATTCCTTAACAATTCAATATTCACAATAATATTTTACGCTAAGAACTAAGGCAAGACAATATATAAAATATACAGACTGATGCCAAACCCTTTGAGCGACATCAGAGATTTTTCGTTGACGTTCTTGGCTAGTGGAGCGTTAACAGCCGCAACTGTTTGAGTTCCGAAAGCTTTCGGAACGAGTTTTGCGGATGTAGCGGAATTGACCTTAGAACGACAGAAAAATCTCTGCAAAAAGCGAAAGGGTGTTTGGCGATAAATTACTCTTTTACAGCCTTCAAAAGCGCCTCTTTTGCTGTCTTAAAATCCGCGCGTATCCTATATCCAGCTGCATTGCTGTGGCCGCCTCCGCCGAACTTCTCGGCTATTTTTGCGACATTTACATCCCTTCCCTTTGAGCGGAGGCTTATCTTGTAATAGTTGTTTTCTATCTCCCTGAAGAGCACGGAAATTTTTATAGACCTCAGCTTCCTTGGAAATCCCGGAAAAGTCTCCGTATCTGCAATTGCCGCGCCTGTTTCCCTGAACATCTCAAGCGTAACATGAGTGATTGCAATATCGTTATGTATCTCCAGCGTGTTAAGCACCTTCTGGAGAAGCCTGAACCTGCTGTCTGTCCATGTCTCATACAGGTTTTCAGCGATATACGAAGGGTCTGCTCCGGCTTCAATCAGTTCTGCCGACACCTGCAAAACCTCTGGAGTGGTATTGCTGTATCTGAAAGTGCCCGTGTCAATTGCAATCGCAGTATAAAGGTTTGTTGCAATCTCCCTTGTCACAGTCACGCCCAATTCCTTTATCAAATAAAAAATCATCAGGCCGGTTGCAGGCGACTTTGGGTCTATCCATTTTATAGCGCCGAAGTCCCTTGCTGTTTCGTGGTGGTCTATGACTGCCGAAGAAGCGAATTGCAGCTTTTCTATCCCTGCGCGCTCAGCATCATTACAGTCAAGGAGAATCAAAGGTGAAAGTTGTCCGCCGCCGCGGGTGACATCTGGAATTGAATCAGTAAATCTTTCACTGCCCGGCAGAAATTTATAAAACTCCGGCACAGGATCTTTGTCGTAAACTATTGTTTTCTTACCGAGGGATTCAAGCGCCATTGACAGCGCAATGGAAGAACCAAGGGCATCGCCGTCAGGGCTTACATGCGTAGCTATTATAAAAACATTTTCTTCTTTCAAAAATCTGAGCAGCTCTTTCGGAGGGATTAATTTATTAGGACGAGACATCTTGCAGGTTCAATGCTCCTTCTTTATTTCTTTCAGAAGTTTTTCAATTCTGTTGCCGTATTCAAGGGATTCGTCTATCCTGAATGTAAGCGCAGGGATAAACTTCATCTTGAGCCTTTTTGCCAGCTCTGCGCGGATAAAACCTTTTGCCGAATTAATCATCTCCAGAGTTGCTTCTTTTTCCTCTTCCTTCAGAATGCTTAGGTAAATTGTCGCTATTTTCAAGTCCTCTGTTATCTTTGCGCCCGTGACAGTGACAAAACCCAGCCTCGGGTCTTTCACTTTATTCATTATGATGTCAGCGATTTCTTCTCTTATCAGGTCGCTGACTCTCTGTGAGCGTTTGTATGGAAGCATGGTTTTTAGGAATTGGGATTGGGGGATTAGGGATTGGGGATTGGTTTTTGCCGACCCCCAATCGCTAAACCCTAACCCCTGCCTTTACAGTTTTCCTGCTACCTTCTCAATGACATAATTTTCAATGATGTCTCCGGCCTTCATGTCATTGTAATTCTCTATTGTGATGCCGCATTCATATCCTGTCTGAACTTCCTTTACATCATCCTTAAATCTTTTTAAGGATGAGAGCTTGCCTTCATAAATAACGATACTGTCTCTGATAATTCTGATTCCGTCGCTGGCGCGGCTGACAGTTCCGTCAATAACATAACAGCCAGCTATGGTCCCGATTCTTGATACCTGGAATGTCTGCCTTACCTCTGCCCTGCCGAGAATTTTTTCCTTAAAGGTTGGCGCAAGCAGTCCTTCAAGCGCCTTTTTCACGTCTTCTATGGCTTCATAAATTATATTGTAAAGCCTTATGTCAACGCCTTCCTTCTCTGCCGTATGAGACGCCTTTGTCTCAGGCCTTACATTGAACCCTATTATAATGGCATTTGAGGCAGCAGCCAGCATAACATCTGATTCGTTAATCCCTCCTACTGCCGTATGTATGACTTTAACCTTAACCTGAGGATGGGTGATGCGCTCCAGAGCGTC
The DNA here is from genome assembly GCA_003599795.1 of Nitrospiraceae bacterium. Lineage (GTDB taxonomy): Bacteria > Nitrospirota > Thermodesulfovibrionia > Thermodesulfovibrionales > UBA1546 > UBA1546. The sequence goes on along the minus strand of QZJQ01000001.1, from coordinate 13,075 downwards.
GCGCGTGGCTTCCACAGACCCCTGCACATCGCCTTTTATTATGATATTGAGTTCTTTAACCTCTCCATCTTTTATTTTTGCGTAGAGGTCGTCAAGCGTAAGTTTTCTCCTCTTTGCCATTTCTGCCAGTCTTTCTTTCTGCAGCCGCGTAAGCGCAATCTGCCTTGCGCGCTTTTCATCATCCACTGTACTGAATACATCTCCTGCCGTAGGCACTTCCGGAAAACCTATGACCTCGATGGGCGTTGAAGGGCCTGCTGATTGAATGCGCTTTCCTGTGTCATCTATCAAGGCTCTTACTCTTCCCACGCTTGTACCGGTAAGAAAATTGTCTCCAATCTTAAGTGTGCCTGCCTGAACAAGCACGGTTGCCACCGGGCCTCTGCCTTTATCAAGCTTAGCTTCTATTATTGTTCCTTTTGCCATTCTGTCATGGTTTGCCTTGAGTTCCATTACCTCCGCCTGAAGCAGTATCATTTCAAGCAGCTGTTCAATGCCTATGCGCTTTTTGGCAGATACCTCAACAAATATGTTCTGCCCTCCCCATTCTTCCGAGAGTATTCCGCGCTCCGCAAGTTCACTCTTAACCTTCTGGAGGTTTGCCTCAGGCTTATCTATTTTATTTATCGCAACAATAATCGGAACGTTTGCGGCCTTTGCATGGTCTATAGCCTCTATTGTCTGCGGCATTACCCCGTCATCTGCGGCAACAACAAGCACAACCACATCCGTCACCTTTGCGCCTCTTGCCCGCAAGGCAGTGAAGGCCTCATGCCCCGGCGTATCAAGAAATACAATATCTTTTCCTTTAAGCTTAACTTTGTATGCTCCGATATGCTGTGTTATCCCGCCTGCCTCTGTTTCTGTAACCCTTGTCTCCCTTATCGCATCCAGCAAAGAGGTTTTGCCGTGGTCCACATGTCCCATTATCGTTACTACAGGAGGCCGAAGGCTGAGTTTGGATAAATCCTCCGCTTCCTCTTCAACCATCAATTCCTCATCCACTGCCATCACTTCAAGTTTTATACCGAAGCTCTCTGCTATGAGCATGGCGGCGTCTATATCCACAGGCTCGTTTATTGTAGTCATATGCCCCAGTTCCATAAATTTTTTCATGACGTCGGATATTTTTATGCTTATGAGCTCTGCAAATTCTTTTACTGTCATCCCTTCGCGCAGTTTTAAAGTCTTTTTACGCGCGATGACAGTCTGTAACTGCGGCCTTTGTTCTTCTCTGTGGATAAACCTGTCCTTGCCTGTCCTTTTAAACTGTTTGGGGTCGTGCCATTTCTTTGTCTCTATTTTTCTTATAGCCTGAAAGGCCCGTTGCATCTGCGGCTTTGCCTTGAATTTTTCGTCTTTTTCAGTTTCCAGCTCTTTCTTGAATCTGTCCGGAACTTTTTGCACAACCTCTTCCTCTGGCAGCGGCACGGCAATCTCCGCAGGCAGGATTTCCTCAATCGGCAGGGGTTTTTCCTCTGCGGTTTTTATCTCTTGCGGCTTGATTTTTTCTTCGGCTGCCTTTACAGGCTCTTTAATCTTTTCCGGATGAACTACCGGCTGCACAGGCTTTTTAACCTCTGCAACAGGTTTAGCTTTGACTTCTAATCCGGGCTCAACAGGTTTCTTTGCGGACCGCGCAACTTTTGCCGGTTTAGGTTTTTTCTCCTCGGGTTTTTTTTCTTCGGCAGGTTTCTTTTTTTCCGGCTTTGCAGCTGCCTTTTTAGGTTTTACTGCAGGAACCGGTTTTTTCTTCAGCAGTTTTTCTATTTTTTCAGCAAATTCGGCCTCTATTGTTGAGGAATGCGTCTTGCCTTTAACCCCAAGGTCTGAAAGCTCTTTTAATACCTCTTTATTGTCAACGCCAAGTTTTTTGGCAAGTTCATGGACTCTCAATTTGGACATATAGCTTATTTGCCTCTTCTCCCCTGGACTAAGCCTTTAATGACAGGCTTGTAACATTGGTCTTAAAATGTTATCATAAAAAACCTTTTTAAAGCAATTTCATGCGATGACTCTTGAAAGGAGGAAAAACATTGGCAAGCTGTTTTGTATGTGGAAAAACAAGGACAATAGGCAATAACGTAAGCCATGCAAACAATAGAACAAAGCGGCAGGTGCTTCCTAATCTGCAGCGGACAAAGATAGCAACATCTCACGGCTCAAAGAGAGAATATGTCTGCACAAGGTGCCTGCGCTCCGGCAGCGTCAAAAAGGCTGTTTAGCCGAGGACCCGCAGAGTGAAAAGGGCTGATTCGCTGCTTGCTCCCCTTATTAAGAATCTTAAACTGGAAGATGCCGTAAGGCTGGGACGCATAAAGTCAGGGTGGCCGGATATTTTTGAAAAGCCCGTCTCTCTTCACATGTTTCCGGCAATGCTGAAAGAGGGCGAACTGCTCATCAATGTGGATTCGCCGATGTGGATGCAGCAGCTCAGTTTTTATAAAGATAAAATGGCTGATAAGCTTCATGGCTTTGGGGTAAAAGCAGTCCGTCTCAGGCTCGGGAAGGTCATGTCGCAGGAAAGAGAAAAAAAGGGGGAAGAAATTCTTCACAAGCCAATCACGGCAGAGGACCGTTCTTACATAGAAAAAACCGTATCTCCGATACATGATGAAGAATTAAAAAGCAGGATTAAGAAAGCAATAGAAAAATCAATTAGTTTCAAAAGGCCGTGACAACACCCGGAGGCAATATGAAAAAGGTTCTGATTTTGCTGTTAATTGCAGTACTTCCACTTTTATCCTGCGGGAAAAAAGAAATCAAAAAAGTTACAGACGAGTCAAAGATAACACAAGAGGCAATAGCCCTTGCTGAGGAAATTAAGGAAGCCTACCTGAAAAGAGACCTTGCAGTAATTGAAAGAAATACAACAAAAGAGGGCTATAGAGAGCTTGTCGGCGGAATAAAGAGATTTGAAAAGGCAGAGCTTACATTTTCTTCCAAGTGGGTTGGAATAGAAAAAGATATTGTTTCTATGAAAATAGCCTGGAGCGGGAAATGGGTTGTAAGCGGAGAAACAATTGAGGAGCGCGGCACCACAACATTTATATTTGAAGGCAGCCCGATGAAATTAAGCCGCATTCTCAGGGCAAACCCGTTTCACCAGCCCGAGTAAGTTCGGCTTAATAACAACTTGTACAGGTTGATTTGGTGCAGGACGAACAACTTGCAGATGATGTGCCCGCGAAAGGCTTTTCAACACCGCTCATGGCAAAAGTGGACATCTTCTTCTTTATCTCTGAGGAATTGCATTTAGGACATGCGACCTTCTGGCTTCCAAACACAAGCCTTTCAAAATCCTCTTCGCATTTGTTGCATTTATACTCATAAATCGGCATAAAATATTATAACATGTTGTCCAAAACCGAATTCATCGAGACATTTCCCGCGTTCCGCGGCAGTTCCGACAGCTTAATTTCGGAAATGCTATCATGCGCCCGGCGTCAATCCTTCCCAAAAAACATGCTCATTTATTCCGAGGGCGATTCCTGCCCCGCAATCGCATTCATACTCTCAGGAGAGATCAGGGTTTATAAGACCGGCACTTCAGGAAGGGAAATAACGCTTTATGATATCGGGAAAGGCGATACGTGTATCCTTAACGCCTCGTGCATCTTATCCGGTATGTCTTATCCGGCAAATGCCGTATCGGTTCAGGAAGGCAAGATGCTTCTCTTTCCTGCGGCGGACTTCAGAGAGCTGATTGAAAAATACCAAGATGTAAGAAATTTTGTTTTTACTCTTTTGACAAAACGTCTGACATCAGTAATGACGCTTGTTGAGGAAGTGGCATTTGGAAGGATGGATGAGCGGCTTTTTGATTATCTGAAGGAAAAGACCACTGACGGGCGGCTTGATAGCACTCATCAGAACATCGCGAATGACCTTGGCACAGCCCGCGAGGTCGTCAGCAGGCTCCTGAAAGATTTTGAGAGAAAAGGGCTGATTGCTATTTCAAGAAATGCTATTCAATTGAAGAAAGTTTAACCGCCGGAGGCCTTCACAAAAAAATTAGTCTTATCTGTGACTTTGTCACATACAAGCCATAAGCTTCTCCCTTAAACTAAATCCAACAATAAATTCTCAAGGAGGTGAGAAAATGAAAAAGAACATAGGCTCAACAGAAAGGGTAATAAGGATCGTTGTCGGAGCCGGGATAATCGCAATGGCATTTGTCGGGCCGAAGTCGCCTTGGGCATATCTGGGATTAATCCCTCTGCTTACCGGATTAATCGGCTGGTGTCCGCCTTATGCAATACTCGGTATTTCGACTTGTAAGAGCTGCTGCAAAAATTAATCAAATATAAAAGGAGAGCGGAAATGAAGATGAAACAATGCCCCTTATGCAAGAAAATGGTGCCTGAACTTCTCTATGATATGCATGTGGCAACAGACCAGCTTGTGATAGAGAGAATGAAAAAAGATTTTCCGGGATGGTCGGAAAAAGACGGCGTATGCGAGCCTTGCCTTCAGAGATACAGGGCAAAGGCGGCTTAAAAGGGTTTAATTTTAGGCGGGGCGAATGCCCCGCCTAAGCTTCATTTCTTGGGAACCTTTTCCCAGTCCTTCAAAAACTTTTCAATGCCTATATCGGTGAGCGGGTGTTTTGTGAGCTGAACTATCACTGAATATGGAATTGTTGCAACATGCGCTCCCATCTTTGCAGCCTCAACAACATGGAGCGGATTCCTTATGCTTGCAACTATAACCTGTGTATCAAAAGCGTAGTTTTCATAGATTGTCATTATCTCCTGAATCAGTCCCATCCCGTAATGGCTTATGTCATCAAGCCTTCCGACAAAAGGGCTTGCGTATGTTGCCCCTGCTTTAGCGGCAAGAAGCGCCTGGCTCGGTGAAAATACGAGCGTGACATTTGTCTTAATGCCCATGCCCGAAAGTTTTTTTGTTGCTCTTAAGCCGTCTTCCGTCATCGGTATTTTTACGACTATGTTTTTATGTATCTTTGCAAGGGCCTCAGCCTCTTTTACCATTTCATCTGCCTTCATGCCAACCACCTCTGCGCTTACAGGCCCGTCAACAACACTGCATATCTCCTTGAGAAGTTCTATCGGGTCTCTGCCTTCTTTTGAGATTAAGGACGGATTTGTCGTAACACCGTCAACAACGCCGACCTCCCACGCTTTTTTAATCTCTGCTACATTTGCCGTGTCAATAAAAAATTTCATCGTTCCCTCCAGTTATACATGATTCACGATACATGATACAGGATGCACGATAATAGTTTGATTTTCTATCCGGCATCTTGAATCTTGCATCATGCATCGTTCAAATTTTCGTCTATTATACCCCATCGCTGTCACAGTATGCCTCCTCAATAAGCTCTATTATATGAAACACAGGCATCTCTGTAATGGCCCTGCCAAGCTGCATCATGCATGCCGGACACGCTGTAACAACTGCGGCCGCGCCTGTTTCCAAACAGCTTTCAGCCTGCTTTTTGAGGAGACTGCCTGAAATATCTTTATTCGTGAGGCTGAAAAGCCCTCCCGAGCCGCAGCACCCGTTTTCTTTTTTCTCAATGATATTTGCACCGATTTTTTTCAGCATTTTTCTCGGTTCATCCTTTATGCCAAGCCCGTATGCAAGATGGCACGGGTCGTGATACGTGACAGTCGCATATTTCTGTGAAAAGAGCGACGGCTGGGCCAGGTCTAATTTATCAAATAAAAAACTTGACGCATCCATTGCATTGCCTATCCCGCTGTTAATAATCTTCGGGTATTGGTTTTTTATCACTGAAACGCAAGTCGGGCAGATGCTCAGTACCGCTTCTGCTTTTAGCTTTCCGAATATCCGCATATTTCTTTTTGCAAGTTCGCGCGCTTCCTCTTCAAGCCCGAGCGCCCTTAGCGGCATTCCGCAGCACACCTCTCCGCCCGGCACTATTACCTCATAACCTGATTTAAGCAGTATGTTTACTAATGACAGCGCAAGATGAGGATATAAATAATTGGCAACACAGCCTGTGAATACAGCCACTCTTCCGCGCCTTTTCTGTACCTTATAAACCTGCGTCCTTTCTTTGAAAGAACTTTCTGGAAGCTTAAAATTAGAGGATATAACCCCTTTTTTAAAAAGATACGGGAACAATATATGCTGAGATATCTGAAGAATTTTATAGCACAGGTCCGGATTGTTGATAAAGAACTTTGCAAGGAGCCTTAAATATCTCCTCTTCTTATCGTTCTGCCTGAGCATATTCCTTCCCCTGTAAATGTTCTCCGTTATATCAACCCCATTCGGACAGAGCCCTGAACATGCCTCGCAGAGAATACAACTGAAAATTTTTTCATTAAGTAATGGCGTGGGCTGCAACTCCTGAAGCAGAAGCCCTCTCAGAAGAGCAAGCCTTCCCCTTGCTCCCATCGCCTCTGTATTATCTTCATCATAGGTTGGACAGTATGCCTTGCAGCTTCCGCATCTGACGCACTTTTCAAGGTCTTTAATATCAGGCAGGTTTTTCACTTTTCTTCTTCTCTATCCCTTCGTTCATCCTTCCGCTTCTGAAACCTTCCATGTCAATTACAACAAATTTATACCCGATGGATTTAAGTTTTTCTGCAATGGCATTTCTTGTCTCAGGTTTAAGCGCCACAGAAATATCTTTTTCCATAAGCTCAATACGCGCGATATCCCTGTGATGCCTCACCCTGAATTCTTTAAAACCCAGCGACCTCAAAAACTCTTCTGCCCCTGCAACCTGTTTTAACGCCTCTCCGGTTATCTGCTCTCCGTAAGGAAACCTTGACGCAAGGCATGGAGAAGACGGCTTATCCCACGAGGAAAGGTTAAGCCCGCGGGATATTTCCCTTATCTCTTTTTTGCCCATCTCCGTTTCTATCAAAGGGCTTCTTACACTGTGGTTTAAGGCAGCCTTTCTTCCGGGCCGCCAGTCTGCCGTATCGTCAAGATTGCTTCCGTCAAGCACAAACCTGTAACCCTCATCATCTGCTATTCCCCGTATCTTTGTGAATAACTCATCCTTGCAATAAAAGCACCTGTCATGAGGATTCTTTGCAAAATTCTCTTTGCTCAACTCTTCTGTTTTTATAATCTTCTGTTTTATTCCTGTCTCTTCGCACATTTTTTTTGAAAATATCAAGTCGGTTTCAGGCATGGTTTCAGAGACAGCCGTAACCGCAAGTGTTTTTATGCCTGAAAGCTGAATTGCTTTTAACAGGAGCGTGCTGTCAACTCCTCCTGAATAGGCAAGCACAGCGCTTTCCATTTCTCTGAGAATGACGATGAGTTTTTGTAATTTAGAGTCTAACATGCCAACATTTTAAAATTATGCTGTTGGTAAATCCTTTGAGCGGCATCAGAGAATTTTTGGTAACAAATCTTGGCAAAGTGGAAGATAAGCAATTTCAACTGTCTGAGTTCCGAAGCTTCGGAACGAGTTTTGAAATTGCCTGTAACGAGCCTTAGTTTTGTCCAAAAATTCTCTGCAAAAAGCAAAAAGGGTTTGCCAACAGACACAAAACCTCAATTCTTTTACTTACAGCGAATTTATCTCGTATTTCTCCTGATGAAGGACATTGCTCTCTTTAATAATCACCTTAATGCCGTACCTGTTTTCAATCTCCTCAATGCCGAGCCTCTCATCGTCAGACAGAAGTTCCGCCACAGAAGGGTGGGCGGTAACGATTATCTTCTCACTGCCGTGCATCGCAAGCTTGCTCACCTCTCTGAATATCTCATAACAGAGCGTGCGCGGAGATTTCACAAACCCTTTTCCCTCGCAATAAGGGCACGGCTCGCAGAGAGTCCTGCCAAGGCTTTCCCGCACACGTTTCCTCGTCATCTGTATAAGCCCGAGCTCTGATATGTGCAGGATTGTGTTTTTAGCCCTGTCTTTTTTCATCGCCTCAGTAAATGCATTAAAGACTTTTTCCCTGTTTTCCAGTTTTTCCATATCAATAAAATCAACTATAATTATTCCGCCGAGGTTCCTAAGCCTTATCTGATATGCTATCTCTTTGACGGCCTCAAGATTTGTTTTTAATATCGTGTCCTCCAAACCATCCTTGCCGACAAATTTTCCTGTATTAACGTCTATTACAGTCATAGCCTCTGTCTGGTCAGTCACGATATAGCCTCCTGACTTGAGCCAGACCCTCCTGCCGAGCGCCCTTGAGATATCAAGCTCAACTCCGAATGCCTCAAATACCGGCTCTTGCCCTTCATAGAAAACTATCTTGTCAAGAAGCTTGGGGAAATAGGTCCTGACAAATTCCTTTATCCTTTCATACTCCTCAGCAGAATCAATAACAAGCCTTTCAACGTCCTGCGTAAGCAGGTCTCTTACGCTTCTGAATACAAGATCAAGGTCGCTGTAAAGTAGAGCAGGCGCTGTTACCTTTTCTTTTTTTCTCTGTATGTTTTCCCATATTAGAATAAGGAAATTCAGGTCCTTCTTCAGCTCATCTTCGCTGCAGCCCTCGCTGGCAGTTCTGATTATAAGCCCGTAACCTTTCGGCTTTATTGTCTCTGCTATTGTCTTTAACCGCGTTCTCTCCTGCTCATCGGCAATTCGCCTTGAAATGCCAACATGCTCAACATTCGGCATAAGCACCAGATAACGTCCCGGCAATGTAATATACGACGTCACACGAGCGCCTTTGCTTCCGATTGGGTTTTTTGAGACATGGACAAGAATTTCCTGCCCTGACTGGATCAGGTCTTCTATGGCAATATCCGACCTGCCTTTGCGCGAGATAAATTCAACGGAATCGCCTTTTTCCTCTTCTTCAAGAAACGGAGCGTATTCTTCAATGTCAGCCCTTATGTCTGCAACATAAAGAAACGCCGCCCTTTCAAGCCCGATGTCAATAAAAGCAGACTGCATTCCCGGAAGTATCTTGACAACCTTTCCCTTGTAGATATTGCCGACAAGGCTTGCATCGCGCTTCCTCTCAATATAGAATTCCACCACCTGCCCTCCTTCAAGAAGGGCTACTCTTATTTCTTCATGTGTTGCATTAATCAAAATTTCACTGACCATTTATATTCCTTTCCATCGGCAGCGACCATTCGCCCGTCCCGCTCGTTGCGGGCCGCTTCCGGCCGTACATCGCTATCCTTGTTATATCAAGCTCTTTATATGATACACCGAATATCTCGGGGAGTATCTCACTGAGCTTTGGTTTTTTATCCTTGCTGTCAACAAGCGTAAGCCTCACTGTTTTGTTATCCGTAATTGAGGCATCTTCCAATCCTGCAATTTCTAATTTTTGCTCCATATATTTTTTAACAGGTAATAACTCATTGCAAATTATCTCGTATTCATACCGAGATATGAAACTGCTCAAAGACTCTTCTTTATCGGCTATTAAAACAATATCCCTTATTTTTAAGCCTTCCGGCATAACAGAATTCATCTTGGGCATGAAATAGTTTATATCATACGGAGGCGTTATCTCCATATCAAAGTATTCCCTGATGCCGGCGATGCCCACACTGAGCGCGGGCCCGAACGCCACTTTTGGCGACGGGTGAAAACCCTGCGAATATCTAAGCGGAATGTCCGCCCTCCTCATGGCCCGGAAAATCGCTGTAACGAGTTCAAGATGGGAGAGATATTTCAGCACTCCGGTTTTGGAGAATTCAACACGAACACGGATAGCTGATGCATGATGCACGATACATGATGCACGATTTGAAAGTTCTGTCTTATCCTGTATCGTGTATCCTGTATCTTGCATAGTTTCTTCACACTTCAACCCGCACACATGGCAGACCTTCCTGCAATCTGTTGTTATCTCTGATGATACTGCCCTCTGATATTCCTTGCGAAGAAAGTCTTTTTTGATTCCTGTATCAATAAAATCCCATGGCAGTTTTTCATCTGCAGCGTAAGTCTTTTCCGCATACATTGCTGCATTTATGCCTGTCTCTTCCATTGCCCGCGTCCATTTTTGAAAATCAAATGTCTCTCCCCATGCATCAAGCCTGCATCCCAATGACCATGCCTTCTCTATTAAAAGAGCAAGCCTCTCATCTCCCCTTGCAAAAACAGCCTCAAGCAGGCTCATATCTTCCCTGTGCCCCTTAAACTCAAACCTCTTTTTCCTTAAAGCCTCTCTCAGAAACCGCATCTTCTTTTTTATGCCTTCAATATTCTCCTGGCCGTGCCATTGAAACGGCGTATGCGGCTTTGGGACAAACGGAGAAACGCCGACGTTTATATTCACATGCTTTCCTGTAAGGGATTTCGCGATTTTCATCGCGCGCATTATCATATTAGGTATTTCTTCAACATCTCTTTCGGTCTCTGTCGGAAGCCCTACCATAAAATACATCTTGAGTTTCTGCCATCCCTCTTCAAAAAGGGCCTTTAACGCGTTTTCATAGTCATCCTGCGTGAAGTCTTTGTTTATGACGCATCTTAATCTCTCAGTCGCTGCCTCAGGAGCTATAGTGAAGCCTGTCTTTCTCACGCTTTTTATTTCCTTCAGTACATCGCGGTTAACAGCACCAACTCGCAATGACGGCAGGGAAAGAGAGATTTTTCTATCTGCGAACCTTCGATTGCATTCCTTAATCAGAGGCAATAGGCATGAGTAGTCTCCAGCGCTCAGGGATGTGAAGGTAACATCTTCATGTCCCGTATTCTTTAAGGAATTCTCAGCTATGCGAAGGACTGTTTCAAGGCTTCTTTCGCGTAAAGGCCTGTAAATCATTCCTGCCTGACAGAACCTGCATCCCATCGTACAGCCGCGCGAGACTTCAATGTTTACCCTGTCGTGGACAATGGCTGTATAGGGCACAATCGGAGCTTCCGGGTACGGCGATGAATCAAGGGATTTTATGTAGCGGCGCTTCACAGCGTGAGGCGTGAGGCGTGAAGCGTGAAGCGATGGGACGTATATGCCCTCAATCTGTGAAAGGGCTTTTAAAGCAGATTCCCTTCTTCCGTCGCCTTCTTTTTTCCATCTTTTGTATGTTTCTAAAATCTCAATAATTGCCTCTTCGCCGTCTCCGATTAAAAATGCATCTATGAAAGGAGACATCGGAAGGGGGTTAACTGTGCAGGGGCCTCCTGCGATTATCAGGGGATGATTTGCTTTAATCCTTTCTTCGCTCTTTATGGGGATTCCTCCGAGATGAAGCATATTAAGGACAGTTGTGTATGAAAGCTCATACTGAAGGCTGAACCCGACAATATCAAAATCTTTGAGCGGCCTTCCAGTTTCAAGGGAGGAAAGCAGGATGCCCTTATTCCTTATCTCATCTTCCAGATCAAGCCACGGGTGGAAGGCCCGTTCTGCGGAAGCGTATGGAAGGTCGTTGATTATCTTGTAAAGAATTCTCATGCCGAGGTGCGACATACCGATATCGTAGATGTCAGGGAAGGCAAGGCAGACCTTAATTTCCGCCTCTTTCCTGAGCGAGTTTACCTCGTTATCTATGTATCTGCTTGGTTTTTGAAAGAGTGATAAATTCACATTTTAAGAATAACATAAAATTCGCTTGACAGTACCCTCTCCCCTTCTTATAATTCATCAAAAAGCAGAAGCAGTATAAAATGGAATATTCGACACAATGAATAAAATGAAATATTGTCTACTTGCTGTTGCCCTATCCCTCTTATTGGTTGCCTGTTCAGACGGACGCCCAGAATTATCTCAGGCAAAGATACAATTTGAGCAGCTCTATCCAGGTGTTCAGATAATCTCTGTCCGTATAACCGAAGATGAAGTAGTGGCACGAAGCTTTGAGTTTCGTTATCGTAAACCAAATGACCAGACAGAAAAGAAAATAGGAATCCAATTTATGACAAATCAGAAAACAGGACGGTGGGAACCAAATCCTCAACCGCCTAATGACTTGCCTTGAGTGTCGAACATCTCACTCAAGACCGACGTTACGGCCTGCGGCTTGCGCGGCTTAGCTTAAGCGTTCCTCATAATGAAAAAACCTACCTGAAACCATCTATCTGACGCATTTCACTTTTCATAACCCTTAACTCCCGCTCTCTCACAGATACACGCCTCTCGTAATGTATAATAATCTTATGTTCATCGCCGGGCTGACAGGAAATTACGGCATGGGGAAAAGCGCTGTATTCCGAAGTTCGGAGAATTGGTGCGCTTTCATATACAAGCTTCCCATGAAATTGATATAATGTCTCTATGAAAGTTCTTCGGAAACATGCCACATTAAAGAAAATGTCTAAAGAAGACGATTCTTTTGTAAATCTTTCGCCGGAGGAAAGAATTTCTGTTATGTGGGATATAACGGATGATCTCTGGTCATTAACAGGTAAGCATAATGCTAAACGAAGATTACAAAGAAATGTTACGCACCTTATTAAACAACAAGGTTAGATTCCTTGTTGTCGGTGCTTATGCAATGGGAGCATATGGCTATCCACGGGCTACCGGCGATTTCGATATCTGGGTTGAAGCGTCTCCGGACAATTCTAAAAAAATATATAAAGCGCTAAAAGAATTCGGCGCGCCTCTTAAGGAGATTACCTCCGAAACTTTTTCTGAAAAAGGCATTGTTTTCCAAATTGGCGTCCCTCCGAGAAGGATTGATCTAATTACACATATAGATGGAGTCGCATTTAAAGACGCCTATCAGGCTAAAGAGGAATTCAAGATTGAAGGGCTAAAAATACCTGTTCTGTCCAAAGCCAACCTCATAAAAAACAAGAAATCTACCGGCAGAGAAAAAGATATGCTCGATGTGAAATATCTGAAAAAACACAAAGGGAATTCGTAAGTAAATCACTCCCTAATTCCTATCATTCAATAGTCAAAAAAACAGGACTCCGCCAGTAACACAAAAAGAAGTATAATAATCTTATGTTCATCGCCGGGCTGACAGGAAATTACGGCATGGGAAAAAGCGCTGTGCTCCAGATGTTCAGGGAGCTTGGCGCGGTTACGATTGATGCTGATTGGGTTGTTCAGCAGCTTCTAAGGAATAAACCCGTGCTAAAAAAAATAAAAACGCTTTTCGGCGCAAGCGTTTTTGATAAAAAAGGCAATCTTGACAAGAGCAAAATCGCTCAAAGGATTTTCAGGAATAAATCACTGCGGAT
>QZJQ01000036.1 GCA_003599795.1 Nitrospiraceae bacterium | reverse complement strand
GACTACTGGCCTTTGCTTAATACCCGCCATATAAGAAGCGAGACAAAAAATTATGTCCCGCGATTTATAGCTGCAAGCAATATTGCCGCTAACCCTGAAGAATTCGGATTCATGAACATTGAATATCATCAGCCGCTGAATTACGATGAGGTTATGGTAAGCGGGCCTATTGACCTTGAGGTTGCGGCAAAGTGCGCTGATACTACAGTGGAGACAATAAAAGAGCTGAACCCTGAACTCAGAAGATGGTGCACGCCTCCGGGCATGCCTGTTTACATTCTCAGGATTCCGGCCGGGACAAAGGAAATTTTCCAGAAAAATCTTGCGGGGATTCCTGAAGATGAAAGATTCACTATCACTGCATATACTGTCAAAAAGGGCGACACCATTGAGAAGATTGCCAAGAAATCAGGCCTGTCTGTAAAAGCCGTCCTTGCGCTCAATTCAATGGATAAGGTGCGGCCGCTTCAACCCGGGACTGAGATAAACCTGCCTCCAAAAGAAAAATTCCAGCCTGACAGGGATGACAGGTATGACAACAAAAAGAAATACCATAAAAAGACAAAGAAAGCCAAGACCGTAAAAACCAAAAAACCAACTAATAAAAAAGTGCTGGTTACAGCAATGAACAAGAAAAGGAATATCGCTAACGATTAGTTGTGATTCACCGCGTACAAATGAAACTTTCTTTTTCCTGGTATTTTTCATCATGCATGAGTGACCCTCCCATTACAGAACTGATTAAGGAAATGCTTCTAAAAAATATTGTCATATGTTTGCTTTTTGTTTTTGCCTGTTTTGGGACGGCAGAGGTGTGCTATGGGGCCAAAATAAATCCGTGCGAGGGATATAACACCGCTGTCCTTGTTGACACCAAACAGCACAAAATGTGGTTGTGTCAGGGAAATAAACCGGTTGGTGAATATAAGGTAGCGCTTGGCAAAGGCGGCATTAACAAAATAAAGCAGGGGGACAATAAAACGCCTCTCGGAGAATACAGCCTTGGCATTCCCCGTCCTTCGTCCCGCTTTGGAACTTTTATCCCTATCGGATACCCCACGCAGGAGCAAATCTCAAAAGGTTATACCGGCAGTGATATCGGTGTCCACGGCCCGTATCGTTTTTTTAAGTGGCTTGGCAATGCCACTGTTTGGGCTGACTGGACGCAAGGCTGCATTGCTGTTGGAACTTATAAGGCTGTCTCGGAAGTTGCCCGCTGGCTCAAAGAACAGAAGGCAGGGAAAATTATTATCAGGTAAACAAAACTTTTAAGCAGCAGGATTCTTTTGAAGCTTTCTTGCCTAACCTTTCTTCCTTTCAACCCTCGCCTTTGCCTCTTCAGCAAATGGAGACTGAGGGAAGTCCTTCACAAGCTCTTCGTATTTCTTCTTTGCCTCGTCAGCCTTGCCCTGAGCCTCAAGTATCCTGCCTGATTCAATAAGAGAAAGGTCTTTGTAGGTTCCTGTCTTATAATTGTAAAGCACGGCAAAAGAATTGAGGGCTTCTTCAGCGCTGCCTGTTTTCAGGCTGATCATCGCCATCTTATAATATGAAAGCGGGACAAACTTCTCGTCGTCAGGAAATTTCCGGTTTAATTCTTTCAGGGTATTTAATGATTCTTCGTATTTCCCGAGTTCATAATAGCAGTTTGCAATATAGTAAAGAGATACGGGCGACTTTTTTGTATCGTATGCCTTTTTGAATATCTCCCCTGCCTTTTTATAGCGCTCTTCGCCTGAGACAGGCTGTTTCTGATATAAGCCGTAATATATTTTGTATGCTTCGTATTCAAGCTTTTGCGCCTTATTTTTCTGTGTGTTGCCGTAGAGGAAAAAGCCTCCGGTTGCAAGGGCTGATAAAACAACAGCGGCGATCGTAACCATCAAAAAACGTTTCCTCTCCTCTGCTGTTTTTTTCAGCCTTGAAAGAGTTTCGCCTGCCTCTGTTCCGGTTGTTGTCTTCTTCGCAATCTTTTTCTTTATCGGTTTCGGCATTAATCCCTCCTGAGCGCCTTTTCCATAAGAGCCTTGGAATTTTCAAAAATAGATTCTATGCGGTTTTCATCTATCCCCGCGGCAAGCAGTATCTTCCCCGCGGTTTCATCGGTTATCAGGTCAGCCGGACTGTGGGCATCTGTATTTATTACAAGCTGAACGCCGAATTTTATCCCTTCCTTTGCAACATGCCCGTTGGAAAGGGAATGTCCTTTCCTTGATGTAATCTCAAGAGCAACGCCTTTCTCTTTTGCGAGGAGCAGGTCTGCTGTTGAGATAATTCCGGGATGAGAGACTATGTCAGCGCCCGCCTCTATTGCAGCCCTGTTCGTCCCGCTCGCCACAGGCTCTGCTATTGTCTCTCCGTGAACAACGACTATCTTTGCGCCGAGCTGCCTTGCCTCTTTAACCATTGAAGAAATCAGCGCAGGCGGAACATGCGTAATTTCAGCGCCGGGGATTGCTTTAATTGAGATGAATTCCTTTAGGGCTTTTATTGCCTTTACAACCCTCGGTATCACAATATCAATATTGGACTGGTCCACATGGTCTGTAATGGCAATAGCCTTGTAACCCATTACCGACGCCCTTTGTATCAATTCAGCAGGCAAAAGCTCTCCATCGCTGAATAAACTATGTGTATGCAGGTCAATCATAACTGAGACAATATGATACTATATCATGCCTGCCCGCGCAAGAGTAATAACAATAACCTCTTTTGCGCCGGCCTTAATCAATGTCTTTGAACACTCTCTCGCTGTTGCGCCTGTTGTCATCACATCATCAAGAAGAAGCAGCCTCAGGCTGTTTATTTTCCTGCGGGCTTTAAATGCCCCTCTGAGATTTTTCTTCCTCTCTTTTGCGTTTAAGCCGACTTGCGGCAGGGTGTCTTTTATTTTTAAGAGCAGGTCCATATAAAGAGGAATTCTTAAATTTTTTGAGATTACCTTCGCCATGAGAAGCGATTGATTAAACCCTCTTTCTCTGAGAGCATTTTTGCTTAGAGGAACAGGAATTATGCCGTCGCATTCAGGCATCTCAATATTAAGCAGCAACTTGGCGAGAGGGTTGGCAAGCCTTCTGAGCCCTGAGAATTTCATCAGGTTTATTGCCTCTGACAGCGCATCCGAGTATAGCCCGTAATTTAAGACCTTTGAAAATAAAGGCGCATCAGTGAAGCACTCCTTGCAGGAAACGGCATGCTCCGAAACAAGCGGGACAGCGCATATCCTGCATGAAGGGCCTGAATAATGCTTAATCCCGAGCCAGCAAATTGTGCATATCGGTGAATGTTCATGACTGTCAGATCGATTATTGCACAAAGGGCATGTTGAAGGGTAGATTGAGTTCAGCAGCCGTGAGACTACAGCGTATCCTCTGCTTTTAAGAATGTTCCGCACCTTAGGTTTAATGATATCAGAATATTTCTCCGCGCATAATAAGCTCATCCCTTTTCTGGCCCGAAGAGATTATTTTAACCTTAACATTAAGCATATTCTCTATCCTTTTTATATATTCCTGTGCTGCCGCCGGAAGTTTCTCAAGGCTCTTTGCTCCGCCTGTATTTTCCTTCCAGCCGTTAACCTCTTCGTAAACAGGTTCGCACTTTTCCAAAATATTCAGTTCCTTCGGAAACTCTTCATAGAGCTTTCCTTTATGCTTGTAAGCTGTGCATATCTTAATCTTCTCAAGGCCGTCAAGTATATCAAGCTTTGTCAGCACAATCCCGCTGAACCCGTTTATTCTTACAGCGTAACGCAGCGCCACCATATCCAGCCAGCCGCACCTCCTCGGCCTTCCTGTTGTTGCTCCGTATTCGCCTCCCTTTTCCCGTATCTTTTCTCCGAGGGAATCTTTTATCTCAGTCGGAAACGGCCCTTCGCCAACCCTTGTGGTGTAAGCCTTAACAATGCCGATAACGCTGGAAATCTTTGTCGGGCCGACGCCAAGCCCTATGCATGCTCCTCCTGCAGCAGCGCTTGAGGACGTGACATAGGGATATGTCCCGTGGTCCACGTCAAGGAGCGTCCCCTGCGCTCCTTCAAGGAGAAGGTTTTTATTTTCATCAATCATCCTGTTGACGATTACATCCGTGTCCGCAATATAGACTGAAAGCCTCTCTGCGTATTTCATGTATTCGCTGTATATCTCATCAACATCAAATGCCGGCGCCTTATAGAGAGCCTTAAGGAGATGGTTAACGCCTGTAAGATTGTTTTTAAGTTTTTCTTTGAAAATCTCAGGATACAGCAGTTCGCCGGCCCTTATTCCGGTCCTTGCCGTCTTGTCAACATACGCAGGCCCGATGCCCTTGCCTGTGGTTCCGATTTTTTTTGAGCCTTTCAGCTGCTCCTGTTCTCTCTCAATCGCGGCATGATAGGGCATTATCAGGTGAGAGCTTTTGCTCAGAAAAAGATTCCTTCCAATATCAATCCCGCGTTTTATCAGCCCGTCCATTTCTTCAATCAGGGATTTTGGCTCAACAACAACGCCGCTGCCGATTATGCACGCCTTCCCCTTATGAAGAATTCCTGACGGAATGATGTGAAGGACAAATTTTTCATTGTTTATTACAACAGTGTGCCCTGCGTTGTGGCCTCCCTGATAGCGGGCTACTGCATCTGCTTTTTCAGTAAGCACATCAACAATCTTTCCTTTGCCTTCATCGCCCCACTGGGCGCCGACTATCACTACAACTGACATTTTATCCTCTTCATATTAAATTTTTACAGGTTCAGCGCTTTTACAGAAAGCACATTGGGCATCTTTCTTATCTCGCCAAGCTGACGGGCTGTCACAGGAGAATCAATGCTCATAACAGAGATTGCCGTGCCTCCTGCGCTCTCTCTTCCGAAATGCATGCGGGCTATGTTGATATTGTTTTTGCCGAAGAAGGAACCGAGATTCCCTATCACCCCGGGCTTGTCCACATTGTATATAAAGAGCATTATGCCTTCAGGCACTATCTCCACTGCAAAGCTGTCTATCTGAACAATCCTCGGGTCTTTTTTGCTGAATAATGTTCCGGCAAAGTACCTCTCCTTATCTTTTGCTTTAATTCTTAAGGCAATCATGCTCTGGTAGTCGCCTGTCCCGGCGCTCTTCGTCTCTTTAACCTCTATGCCGCGCTCCTTTGCAATAAAGGGCGCATTAACAAAATTCACTGTCTCTTCCAGTATCGGCGTCAGCAAGCCTTTTAAAGCCGCAATTGTAACAGGGGCTGTATTAAGCTCCGACGCATCTCCGGTATATTCTATCGTAACTCCTGTGATTCCGCCTTCAAACACCTGAGCGGCAAAACTCCCGAGCTTCTCAGCAAGGTTAAGATACGGCTGAAGCCTTGCAACCTGATCCGCAGGGATTGAAGGGAAATTCACGGCATTCCTTATTGTGCCTCGCACAAGGTAGTCTGCAATCTGTTCCGCAACCGCGATTGCGACATTTTCCTGAGCCTCTTCCGTGGCAGCGCCGAGATGCGGCGTGCATATTACATTTTCAAGGCTGAGCAATGGGTTGTCAGACTCAACAGGCTCTTTTTCAAAGACATCAAGAGCTGCGCCGGCAACCTTGCCGCTCTTTAACGCCTCATAAAGATCCTTCTCGTTTATTATTCCTCCCCTTGCGCAGTTAATGATCCTGACTTCGTTTTTCATTTTTCCGATGGTCTCTGAATTTATGAGATTCTTTGTTTCTGGAGTCAGCGGCGTATGTATGGTAATGAAATCCGACCTGTTGAAAAGCTCATCAAGCGAGACCTTTTCTATTCCAAGCGCCTTTGCCTTATCCTCGCTGAGAAACGGGTCATACGCTATCACCACCATCTCAAGCCCCTGTGCCTTTTTAGCAACCTGATTGCCGATATTGCCGAGGCCTACAATTCCGAGGGTTTTGTTAAAGAGCTCAACACCCATAAATTTTTTCTTTTCCCATTTTCCTGCCTTCATTGAAGCCGTTGCCTGCGGAACCATTCTCGCAAGTGCAAACAGCATGGCAATTGAATGCTCTGCCGTTGTGATTGTATTGCCTCCCGGCGTATTCATTACGACAATGCCTTTTTTTGATGCGGCAGCCTTGTCCACATTATCAAGTCCGGAGCCGGCCCTGCCTATCACCTTAAGGTTTTTTGCAGCCTCAATAATCTCTGCCGTTGCCTTTGTAGCGCTTCTAACGACAAGACCGTGATATTCACCTATGCATGCCTTCAGCTCCTCGGGCTTCATGCCTGTTTTGACATCAACGTCGAGGCCTGCCTTCTTAAGTATCTCAATGCCCTTGTCTGAGATCTTGTCGCTTACCAGAACCTTCATCTTTCCTCCGAAAATTTATTGGCTTTTTGAACTCTTAAGGATAACACAGCAGTAAAAACCTTGACAAGAGCAGGGAATTGACGGCTTGTGCGCTAACTAATTTTCTCGGGATTAAATCTCTCGGAATCTAATGCGCTGTGGACAAACCTGAATATCATCTTGCGCTGCTTTGCCGTTACTTTCGGATAGAACACCGGGTTTGCTACAACAGCGCCCCTGAACGCAAAAAAAGGCGCAAGCACTTCATAAATTTCATGGTCTTCTGACAGACTTACATATTCATTAAAAAATAATTTCAAGCCTTCAAGATACGGCCCTGTGATTGCTTCAAAGTTTTTGATTGAGAAGAAGATATAGTTTATTGCAAGGGCTGTAATGTCATCGGCAGGCTCGCCCCAAGGCCCCCTGCTGCGATCCAGCAGAATAAAATCAGGTTCTAAGTTTTGGGTTTTCAAGCTTTTAATTTTTAACTTCTCACTTTTAACTTCTTTAAACCAAATATTCCCGGGATGGAAGTCGCCGTGAATCTGTGAAAGGCGTTTATATCGGCGCTTCAGCTTATAAATCCAGTCAACTGATTTTTTGACTATATCCGTCATCTCATCGGAAGAAACAACCCCCTCGGGATATGTATCAAAGACACCCATGAGGCATTCGCCGTGTCCTACCGTATCCCTCAATTTCCTCCAGTAAAGCGTCTTTGAATCTTTTTTTACTGAATGAATCTTTGCAAGATACGATGCCATTGCCTTAATTTTTTTTATATCAATATCATCCAGCCTTTCTTTGCCGGCAAATGAGACAAGGTCATTGAAATAATGCCTGCCTTCTCCTTTTTCCATCAGGAGGTAATATTCTTTGCCTCCGCCTATTGATTTCACTGAACCGTCTTTCAATTCAGCAAGCACATCAACAGCCTTCACATGTTTTGGAAGATTTTTGAACTCATCAAGGTCCAGGAGAAATATTCCTGCTCTGTCTGAGGGATAGTCATGTCCGAATCCTTCAGGCGCAAGGGTTTTAACCACATATGGTTTAATCCCTTTAGCTGTTTTGATTTCTACGAGGAACCCTGAGCCATGAACACCGTGCCCGAGCTTTTTGATATTTATCCGCGTAACGCCCCTGAATTTTTTCTTGAGGTAAGTTTTTAATGCCTTCTCGTTAATCATGAATGCGCCCCTGTTATTTTCTCTCTGCCCACACCTCTGCAATTATCCGCTCAATGGCTTTCAAATCCGTATCCGTTGACTCGTTAATTCTCTGCATTAAACCAATTACTTCCCTTTCTTCGGCCAAAGAATCCCAAGTATCACCATGCGAATTCGAATTTTTTGGTTTTTGTTGCCCTGATTCCCTTGATAGTAATCCTTTTATTCTTCCTTAAGGATAATATGCCTTTCTGTAACCCCTTGTTAATATTGAAATTATAGCAATGGTGACTTCTTATTATCCGATAGGCCGGATAATAAACCAATGACATTCCCATCTGCCTCTGAGCCTGCTTTTCGGTAACGCGCATTCTTCTTGCCCTTGCTCATGTCCACTTCAAGCATTTCCAGTTCTACCCACTTCCTAAGCATTTTGGAGGCTTTCAGAGTATCAACAGTGGCAATCCGGCACAACTGCCCGTTTGTTATAAACCCATTGCGGTTTATCCATTCACTAACCTGTTCCCATACAGGAGGCCGTTCTTCATTAAGTAAGAAAATAACAACAGAATCTCTTCGTGAAGAATAAAATGGCGGATAAAGCCCTTGCGCTTGCATAGCAGCGAACATCATCCTCACCCCTTCACCGGCATCAATATTCGGCGGTTCGGGAAACTCCCTGAGACAGTTTACAATAAGAGGATTGCGGCTGAAAGAACCCGCATACGCAATAGTTTCTGTGGTTATATTTCCGGGAAAGAGCCCTGGACTTTCAACTTCAATGCGATTATCGAAAATCCTTATATGGACATCACGGGTTATATGATAGTCTCTGTGAATAACTGCATTGGTAATTGCTTCGCGAATTACACGTGTTGGGTAACGATGAACAGTCTCAAATCCTGATGTAGCAATGGTTAACCCCTTTGCAATCTCATTAATGACATATTCATAAGCATTAGTAATCTGCTTGATTAATGGGCCCGAAATTGTTTTCGGCTTTTTGAGAAGATTAGGCACTGCTCCATGTTCAATACGTGTTCCCGCATAATGAAACACCCTTACAGAATCTTTTGAAGATAGAATACCTGAAGGATCTTCTGCAAAACACAGGACAGCGGCTTTTGTCGGCAATATTAAATTATCTTTTTTTCTCGCCAACCCTATTCTAAACATTCTGTCTTTAATATCACCTGAATTGATTCCCCTGTTTTCACAGTAGCTTCTCCATGAATCAGTATTGAGAAGTTCGAATGGAACGTCCACAAGTTCGCTCTCTGCACTGATTACGCCTCTTGAAAAACAGAGTTCATTAATTTCAGCGGCAGTCATTTCACGATTGCCTTTCTCAAGGCGTTTCCATGTGCCGTCTTCGACTATAGAATGCACTTTCGGACTCATTGGGACACTGATAATAACAATTTCTCCACTATTGCCGTCATGCAGAATGCAATTAAGCTTCTTCCACAAAACATCATCTATTGGTATTGGCGGGATAATCTTGTGTTGAATTTTTTGCTGGAGCTCGTCAACAGCCTCTGCATTTTCCTGAATACCTATAAGGCGGTCGGTGCCCTTTGCCTTCGAATAATCTTCCATGCCCAGCACGAGAATACCGCCTTTAGTGTTAGCAAAAGCAACAATAGTTTCCAGAGCTTTTCTAACCATTTTCCCAGAAACGCGTTTTGCTTCAAAGGATATGCTTTCATCCCATGAAACAAGTCTTTCAATAATTGATTGATTATTTCCCATTATCAAGAACTTAATACAGCCTTACA
Source organism: Nitrospiraceae bacterium (assembly GCA_003599795.1). Taxonomy (GTDB): domain Bacteria; phylum Nitrospirota; class Thermodesulfovibrionia; order Thermodesulfovibrionales; family UBA1546; genus UBA1546. Next base: position 6,606 of record QZJQ01000036.1, on the reverse strand, counting down.
CCTCTCCAAAATTACTCCTATACCTTTCGTTAAACTCTTCATAAGTATAACGGTGCTCCTGAGTTCCGTATTTTTCTACGGCGTAAACTGCTGCAACAGCTCCCATCTTTGCAGATGTCTCAATGCCTTTTCCTGTTGCAATCCCCTTGAGCAACCCCGCCCTGAACGCATCTCCCGCGCCTGTAGGGTCAACAACATCGCCTGCCTTTGCAGCAGGAACGGAAATATTGGAGCCTGCCGTGCTTACCATTGAGCCTTTTTCGCCGAAGGTAGTGATAATGGTTTTCGTTAGATCAAGAAGCTCCTTTCTGCTTTTGTCTGTCGCATTCATAATCATCTCAAGTTCATAATCATTTGTAATAAGCATCATTGAGCCGTCAATCCATTCTATCAACGAATCTTTGTCCCACTGCGTAAGGGACTGTCCGGGATCGCAGATATAAGGCGTGCCCTTGCTCCTGCACTCTTTCGCATAATCCTTCATGTCCTGCAGGTTCCCGGGCGCAATAAGCACAATGGATTTCTCGGGATTTGATTTCAACAGCCTGAAATCCGCCTGATATTTCATTGCTCCGGGATTGAATCCCGTTATCTGGTTATCCGCCTTGTCAGTAGTTATATACGCGCCTGCAGTGAATTCCTCGTCAATTATTTTTATGCCTTCCAGAGAGATGTTATTCTTCTTTAGCCATTCAAAATAATTCGCGTAGTCCCTGCCTATTGTTGCCAGTATAACCGGCCTTTCATTGAGAAGGCTCAGTGAATATGCTACATTTCCTGCTGTGCCGCCGAATTTTTCTCTCATCCCGTTTACTGTAAAACACACATTCAATATGTGTATCTTGTCCGGAAGGATGTGGTCCGAAAACCTCCCGGGAAAATCCATAATCCTGTCATAAGCCATAGAACCCGAAATATAAATGTTCATTATCTCCCCTTGCAAATCTTTAATATGAATATGAACCAGGCGGTTTCCCGATAGGAGGCCCTTGAGGCTTTACCGGCTCCATTTTTTCTGCGGCAGAAGGCTCTTTGCCATCGCGCAAAGCCTTAAGTTCCTCTTCAATCCTATTTTTGTCCTTTACAAGTTTTTTCTTTTTAACCATATTCTGCTGGAGCATAGACCTTTCTGCTGAACTTATGGTGCCCCGCACACTTTTAAGATGAAGGTTCTGAATCCTTATGTTTGTTCTTTTCAGGTCTTCGTTAACTTTATTAAGCTCAGCTTCTTTCTGAGCTATCTCGGCTTCCTTTGTGCCTGTATCGTTTGCAGCCTTTAATACAGCAGGGAAAAGCAGAGTGAAAAATATAAAAGTAAAAATCAGAAAGAGCTTCAGCTCAAAACCCCTAACCGTAAATTCTGAACTTTTCATTATCCCCTCCCAAGCTCCGCAAGGAGCTTTTCCGCGGTTTTTCTGTTAAATCCCTTTATTTCTGCGATGTCGTCAATTCCTGCTTCCCTTATACCTTCTATACTACCAAAATGCCTTAAAAGAGCAAGCCTCCTTTTTTTGCCAATGCCGTGAATCTTCTCAAGAGGAGATTCCATAAGCCTTTTATCCCTTAATTTTCTGTGAAAGGTTATTGCAAACCTGTGCGCTTCATCCCTTATTTTTTTAAGAAGCAGTGATGAGGGGCTTCTATCTTCAAGGTCAACAGGCTTATCAAGAGACAATGTAAATGCCCTGTCCGGTTTTTTTGCTATGGAGATTATCGCCGTGCTCTTAATGCCGGATTCGTCAAGTGCCTTTTTTGCAGCTTCAAGCTGGCCTATGCCTCCGTCAATTATCATAAGCGAAGGCAGTTTTTCACCAAGATTTTTTATAACCCTTCCGGCTGTCTCTCTTATCATTGAGTAATCATCCATGCCTTTTACTGTCCTGATTTTTATATGCCTGTACATATCTTTTTTGAACTCGCCTTCAGACCAGTATATAAATGAGCCCACTGATTCGCTTCCTGAGATTGTTGACACGTCAATAGCGCCGATGCTGTGAGGAACAACTCTAAGGGCAAGTCTCTTCTTCAAAGCTTCCGGTATCTCTTTAATATCCGTCTTCCCCCTGCTCTTAAATGCTGCCATTGCATTTTCATCTGCCATTTTAAGAATTTCAAGTTTTTTGCCTTTAGGATGAGTAATTATCTTTACCTTTTTGCCTTTCTTATTCTTGAGCCACGCTGTCAGTGTTTTCATCCCGTCAGGACGCTGGCCGAGTAAAATCACATCAGGAGGGATTATCTCTTTTGCGTAAAACTGCTCTATGAAATTATGGAAAAGTTCACCTGCCAAAATCCCTGCCGTATCTTTCAGAAAAAAATCCTTTGTCCCTATCATAACGCCGTTCCTTATGAAAAAAATCATAAATACTGCCTCGTTGCCGTCTCCGCAGAAACCTATGACATCAATATCCCCGAGTTCCGGAGCTATTACCTTCTGTGATTCCCATGCGCGCTTGAGGTTATTTATGCTGTCCCGTATCTTTGCCGCCTCTTCAAACCTTAATTCCTCTGAAAACCCTTCCATCCTTTTTTCAAGCTCACCAAGAAGCTCTTTTTTTTCTCCCTGAAGAAACAGCCTCACATCCTCAACAATCCTCCTATATTCTTCCTTGCTTATAAGCCCGGCGCAGGGCGCAGGGCATTTACGCATCTGATGCTGGATGCACGGCCTCATCGGTTTATCCAAAGAATATTTGCACGGCCTTATCGGAAAATTTCGCCTTATGAATGCAACAGCCTCCCACATGCTTCCGGCAGGAACGTAAGGCCCGAAATAGATGGCTCCGTCTTTTTTAATTCTTCTTACAACTTCAAGCCTTGGCCATTCTTCATTAATTGTCAACTTCAGATAAGGATAGTTTTTGTCGTCCCTTAAGATTACGTTAAAGCGCGGTTTATGCTGCTTTATCAGGTTCGCCTCAAGCACAAGCGCCTCAAGCTCATTGCCTGTTACAACGTAAGAGAAATCTTTTATATTTTTCACCATTGAGGATTTCCTTGCGTCAAGAACAGAGGATTTCTGAAAATAACTTCTCAGCCGGCTGCGGAGGTTTTTTGCCTTGCCTGCGTAGAGGACATCCTCCTTGGCATCTTTAAATATATACACACCGGGCCTTGAGGGGACAGTGGCAAGTTTCTCAATCATTTTAAATAGTAACAATGCGGACGCAATGCGTCAAGAAGTGAATAAGTCCGAACTCTACTGATAGACAGGGCTGGGTTGAGCGACTTTAGAGATTTTTCGTTTTCGTTCTTGGCGAAATGTAGCGTTCCGACAAGTCGGGACAGCCGCAACTGTCTGAACCCGAAGGGTGAGTTTTGCGGCTGTAGCGGAATGAGTCTTAGAACGACAGGAAAATATCTGCGAAAGTGAAAGCCAGCCCTGTCTATCAGTATTCAACGATAATGTTTATCTAAGCGTATAAAGCAACATCAAATTTATCACATACACAAACAATATGCCGATAGAATCCCATGCAAGGAACAATTTCTTTTTCTCAGAGCGGTAGGTCAAACCGATAATTGCAATGGCTGTCATCAATATGGCTGATAAGGCGGAGATTATGTGGCTTGCATTGACAAACGAAAGAATCGGCCCCTTCACAAAAAACATGTCATCAATGGCAAGTATGAATATATTGAAAATATTGCTTCCGAATAAATTCCCGACTGCAAGGTCTATAGCGCCCATTTTTACCGCTGAAATGGAAACAACCACCTCCGGAAGCGACGTGGAAAGCGCTATAAAAATGTTCCCGACAAATGTCTGCCCAAGCCCTGTGATTTCTGCAATTCCTTCGCCTATCTTCGGAAGAAAAATTGCGGCAGCAATAACAACCATCGCATTGATTACATAGTTGACAACCGCAGTCCTTGTGGAAATCTTTTCGTATCTCAGTTCCTCAACCCTCTCTTTTACAAATTCCGCAATCCTCCTTCTCTCATAAACAAACAACAGCCTCATCGCCACAAAGTAAATAATTAAAACCATCAAACTATACTGTCCTATCCAGCCCAGAGGAAGGATGCGATTTCCCAAAAACAGGCCTATGCTGATAACACTAAGAAGAAGAATTCCAAATCCCGCAGAAAGAATATGCCCGTGATGGGCTTTGGCTGATATGGGCATTGGTTTGTAAATAGCATCAAGAAAAGCAAGAATAAGCATATTAAAAACGCAGCTTCCGAGCACATCGCCTGCTGCGATATCCGGAACTCCTGCGTATGTGACCGAGCTTATTCCTGTGACAAGTTCCGGAAGAGAAGTGACAGACGCCATGAGAACAAGACCTATCCATGTTCTTCCGAGCCCTGTTTTCTCAGCAATAATATCGCCGTATTTTGAAAGCCTTGTGCCCGCATAGACGATTGCAGATGTACAGACTATAAATCCAAGCCAAAGAAGCATGGAACTCCCTTTAAGTTTTTTAAATGTTTATTTCAGCCATTAAAAATTAAGAATAACACTAAATTATGAATTCCTCCAGCCTTTTAAGAAATGCAGAAACCTCTCCTTGGTTTTTTAGATAATAATTTGCAGCGGTTTTTGCTGATTTTCCAACCCGTATTGTAATTCCCTTCTTGTTAAGCGCCCGGAAGGCATTTTCATCTGTCCAATCATCTCCTACATACACAGGCAGATATTTTCCCCTTAGGTTATTTAAAATCCAGAGAGCGGCGCTGCCTTTGTTCCATGATGCATCAGGCGCAAGCTCAAGAACTTTTTTTCCCTTGATCACGGCTAAAGTTCTATCTCCTGAAAAGTCAGATACGACTTTGTAAAATGTCCTTTTTACAAGAGGCACATCGTTTTTGTGCACTGAGCGGAAGTGCAGGCTCGCGGTGAACTTTTTTCTTTCAATCCATGCTCCCTCCATGCCTGTAATCTCTACATTGAGCATGCGTGCCGCCCTATCAATGAACGGTTTTGCAGACAGGGCTTTAGGATGGATGTACGTCATGTCATTGCCGGAAATGATTAGCCCGTGATTACCGCTGTAACAGATATTCCGTATGCTGACCATGCCTTTAATATCCTGCAGAGACCTTCCGCTTAAAATTGTTAGATAGCAGCGGTCAGAGCCCGCAAGTAATTTTAATTGCTCTTTCATCTCTTCTGCCAGAACACACTGTGACGGGTCTTTCCGGATGGGAACCAGTGTTCCGTCAAAATCCAGAAACAATGCTATTTTTTGACCCTTGCTTATTTTTTTTAAAACATTATTTTTGAGAATATATCTGAGATTCAAATCTTATCCCTTATTTTTAATTTTCAGCAGAGGATACACGCAGACGCGCCAGATCTGTAATCAAATCCCCGGCCCAGCGGTAGATATTGTATTCCCTGATTAATGCGCGCATTCTTTTCATGCGTTCTGACCTTTCAAATGCGTCCATGTTAAGCGCAGAATAAATGGCGTCAGCCATGCCCTCTATGTCATAAGGATTGACAATAATTGCATCGCTCAATTCCCGTGAAGCGCCTGTAAACCGGCTCAGGATTAATACGCCGTCTTCATCTCCGCGCGAGGCGGCAAATTCTTTTGCAACAAGATTCATTCCATCATGCAAAGACGTCACCATACAGATATCAGAGGCTTTATAATAGCGGTTGATTGTTTCATGGCTGTGATGGGCTTTTAAAAAAACTATCGGCTTCCATTCCTTTATCTGGAATCTCCAGTTTATTTTTTCCGCCATCTCTTCAACCTCTGCAATAAGGTCATGATAACGTTTGATATGAGTCCGGCTTGGAGCGCCCAATTCCACAAATGTGAACTTCCCGATAAATTCAGGATATTTTTCTAAAAAGCGCTCTACAGCCCTGAACCGTTCAGGAATGCCCTTTGTATAGTCAAGGCGGTCTACTCCAACACCCAGATATTCCACATGAAGATCTATCTCTTTAAGAAGATTCTCGCGGAGCGCTTCTCTTTCTGCAATTGCTGCGGCCTTGTCCGCGGCCAAATTGCCGAAGTCAACACTTATCGGGAAAGGCTTTACAAATGTTGTGATGCCTCCTCTCTCAACAGAGAATTGCTCCCAGTTAATCTTTGATTCAAGGAACCTGTCAACCGTATCAAGGAAATTATTGCAGTGATACTGTATGTGAAAACCAATAATATCCGCCCCCAGCATTCCTATTAAAATTTCCTGCTGCCACGGGCAGATGCCGAAGGACTCCGGGTTGGGCCATGGTATATGCCAGAAAAGAGCAACTTTTGCATCTGGACGCTTTTCTTTTATCAGTAATGGAAGAAGGGCAAGATGATAGTCCTGAATAAGAACCAGCGGCGATTCTTCATCAGCAATCTCCTTTAGCAGCGCCTCCGCAAATTTTTCATTTACGCTCTGATAATAAATCCAATCATCCAAACGAAAGACAGGCCGTGTATGGGTTATATGGCATAACGGCCAGAGACCTTCATTAGAAAAACCATAATAATAACCATCCTCTTCTTCTTTACTAAGCCATACCCTTTTAAGTGTATATGCCGGCTCGTCAGGAGGCACCCGCAGTTTATTTTCCGCATCAACTGCTTCCCTGTCTGCGTCTCCGCTTCCATGCGCAATCCATATGCCGTCGCATACCCGCATCACAGGGTC
>QZJQ01000052.1 GCA_003599795.1 Nitrospiraceae bacterium | reverse complement strand
ATTCAGCACAGCCTTAATACGCATGTCCGGCATCTTTCTGCGCTTGCGCTAAAGGCAGGGCTGGACGGTGTTGTCGCATCAGGGCACGAGGTTGCTAAAATTAAAAGTCACTGCGGAAACAAATTTCTTATTGTTACCCCGGGCATAAGGCCGTCATGGCATCCTCCAGATGACCAGCACAGGACAATGACGCCGAAACAGGCGTTGAGGGAAGGGGCTGATTATTTAGTTATGGGAAGGTCTATTTTAAATCACAGTGACCCGCTCAAGGCGATAGAACTGGTCTCTCTGGAAATGATTACTGCGTAAATTTTACCTTAGTTCAGCTTTTAAATATATAATCTTTGATATAATAGTTAAAGTAAGGGATGCAGGAGGCAATGCTATGAAATTTACGCGCATTACTATAGAGCCTGAGAAGATGGGCGGCGTGCCGTGCATAAGAGGATTGCGCATACCGGTTGCTACAGTTGTTGGCATGGTGGCTAATGGTATGACAGAAAAAGAGATACTTGATAACTATTCCGATCTTGAACGCGAGGATATTAGAGAAGCTCTGCTATATGCAGCAGAGGCAGTTAAGGAACGCCAGATACCGCTTGTTGCTGCATGAAATTTCTTATTGATAATGCCCTCTCGCCTATCATTTCACAGGGACTCCAAAAAACAGGATTTGAATCCGTCCATGTAATGGATATTGGATTACGTTCTGCGTCTGATTCTGTAATTTTTGAGCATGCCTTTAAGAATGATCAAATAATTATATCTGCTGACACTGATTTTGGGACATTACTTGCGCTGCGGCAGTCATCTAAACCATCGGTAATACTTTTCAGATGTACTGACAAGCGGCCTCACTCTCAGCTTTCGCTGCTGCTCTCTCAGCTTTCAGAAATAAAAGATGCCTTAATAGCTGGAAGTATTGTGGTTTTAGAGGATAATAGAATACGGATTAGAACTTTGCCGATAGGCTGATTTACAACAATGCCTTAAAAATAATTTACTGCCACGATGTTACTTCGTCTATCCTCTGACTATTTGCTGATTGGTAATCTGAAAATAATGTAAAATATTGGATGGTTAGTCCACCCAAAAATATTTTCCTGCAATCTGCAAAGGCCGGAGTTATCTCTCCGGTTTACAGTGAAATCCCTTATTCTTCTCCTCATCAGGTTTATGAGTCTTTCATATCTCCAAACAGCTTTCTCCTTGAAAGCGTAAAGGGGCCTGCTAATATTGCGAGGTATTCCTTCATCGGTTTTGACCCGTATTTAATCTTCAAGGTCAAAAACGGCTCTACAGAAATTACCTATAGAGGGCGGAAGGCAGTATCAACAGGGAATCCACTTGCAAGGCTAAAATCACTCGTCGCAGCATACAAACAAAAGCCTATAAAAGCTCTGCCTCCTTTTCAGGGAGGCGCTGTTGGTTTGCTCAGCTATGATTTTGTCCAGTATCTTGAGAAACTTCCAAAAACAACTAAAGATGACCTGAAGATTCCTGACGCTCATTTTTTCATGATTGATAAACTGATAGCCTTTGACCATCTTGATAAAAAGGCATGGATTATTGTCTGCCCCGGCGCGAAAGATACGGAGTTCGGCTACAGGGATATGAATGGGAATTGGGAAGAGAGGTATAAGGAAGCAGAGGAAGAAATAAAGATAATAAGATACAGGACACAAGATGCAGTATCCATGATGGGGAAAGAAAAAAATAATGCATCATGCATCTTGCATCATGCATCTTCTCTTCAGCACGGTTTATCCAAAAGACAATATATGGAAATGGTAAAAGGGGCAAAGGAATATATCTCTGCCGGAGATATTTTTCAGATAAATCTTTCAATCAGAGTGTCAGCCGATATTAAAAATATTAAACCATGGAGCCTTTATAAAATACTCCGTTCAATTAACCCCTCTCCGTTTGCGGGCTATATTGATTTCGGAGATTATCAGATTGCCAGTTCTTCTCCGGAGAGGCTGCTAAAAATCAAAGACGGGATTATTGAGACCAGGCCCATAGCAGGCACGAGGCCGAGAGGCATTGATGTGGAAGAAGACGAACTCTTGCGGGCTGAACTTCTCCTGAATGAGAAGGAGAGGGCGGAGCATATAATGCTCATTGACCTTGAAAGAAATGACATCGGAAGGGTTTCTGATTACGGAAGCGTTCATGCGGACGAGCTTATGATTACTGAGGACTACTCTCATGTAATACATATTGTTTCTAATGTGAAAGGCAAACTTGCTTCTGGCAAAACATGTTTTGACGCGATAAAAGCGGCATTCCCCGGAGGGACGATAACAGGTGTTCCCAAGGTTAGGTGCATGGAGATTATTGATGAACTTGAGCCTGTCTCAAGAGGCCCTTACACTGGCTCTTTCGGTTATATCGGATTTTCAGGAAATATGGATATGAATATTATTATCAGGACATTTGTCGTAGAAAATGGATTCGCGTATGTCCAGGCAGGCGCAGGCATTGTTGCAGACTCTGACCCTGAAAAAGAATATTATGAAAGCCTTAAGAAAGCAGAGGCATTGATAAAAACGCTGGAGAGGCTGTAGGTTTTATTTTGCGAGCCAGCCTTTTTGTTTTTCTTTTATCCTTTCTATTGCCTCGTTTATTTTAACTTCCCTGAGAATATTCAATATTTCTTTCTGTTCTTCCCTTGATTTTTTTAGTTCATCCATTAGTTCGTTAATTGCTGATTTTATGCCAGAAAGCATGGCGGCGTTTTCCTTGAGGTTTTCTGAGAGCTTATCAATCTGCTCGGATGAGCAGGCCGGCGCTTCCACTTTCTTTGGAAGCGAAGGTTCTTCTATGTTTTTCCCCACTGAAACAACTTCCTGTTGGGACGGGGAGGATTGAAGAGGCTCCTTCAACGCTGTCACTTCCAGTACGTCCTGAGGAAACGAGGAAACTGTGTTTTCCTCAGCAGCATCAGTTCTTTCATAAGAAGGCGGCTGTCCCATGATTTCATCTGGAACTGCCGTGAATGTCTCTTCAGGCTGTGCCGGTGGCTGAATCTCAAACTGATGTTTTACTGAAAGGTCTCTGATAAGCAGTTTTGTGACAGTCTGAAAGGTCTCCTTTACGCCCTTACCGTTAATTGCCTCTGCCTCAAGGTATATATAACCGCTGCTGTTAAGGATTTTATTCAGCTCGTCAACAGGCAGTATATTCGGCAGGTCTCTTTTGTTGTATTGCAGGATAAGGACAATGCTGTCCGGGTTTATATTATTTGAGAGGAGATTTTCTTTCATGTTGGCAATGCTTTCCATGTTTGCCTCTCTCATTTCTCCCTGCGAGTCGGCAACAAATACAACGGCGTCGGCGCCTTTAAGCACTGCTTTTCTCGTCAGATTGTATTTAATCTGGCCGGGCACGGTGTACAATTGGAATCGGACCGAGAAATCTTTTATCTTGCCGATTTCAACCGGAAGGAAATCAAAAAAAAGAGTCCTGTCGGTTTCCGTGGCTAATGAAATCAGTTTGCCTGTTGTTTGCGAGTCAAGCGCTGAGTGGAGCTGCTGGAGGTTAGTTGTTTTTCCGCTAAGCCCCGGGCCGTAATAAACAATTTTCAGGGTGATTTCTTTTGCAGCGTAATTAAAAAGAGCCATCTGGCTATACTATAGCATATACCCCGTTCCTGGTGGTATATTTCACTCTGTACATTGCTTCATCAGCAAGCCGGATTAAGTCTTCTTTGGTTTTTGCGCTTTCAGGATACGAGGCGACGCCGAAACTGGCGGTCATCTTAAGGGAATAACCTTCTTTTTTAAGGAATGTGTTGTGCTCAACTGATTTTCTTATTCTCTCGGCTATCAGAATCGCTGCCTTGGGAGCAGTCTGCGGAAGCACAACCACAAATTCATCTCCTCCGTATCGTGCAACAATATCAATGCTGCGAAGGCTTTTTATGATCAACTGCCCCATCTCAACAAGGATCTTGCTGCCTATGAGGTGTCCGTGCTGGTCATTTATGTTTTTAAAATGGTCAATATCCGTGAAGATTAATGATAAGGATGTCTTGTACCTGTTTGAGCGGTTTATTTCCGTTTCAATGGTCCTGTTCAGGTATCGCGTATTGAATAGTTTTGTGAGGTCGTCCGTTACCACAAGCTCCGCCATTTTTTGATACAGCGTTGTGCGCTCTATAGTAAGAGCTGCCTGATCCACAAGCCTCATAAGCAGGTTCAGGTCGTCCTTTGTGAATGGTTCTCCGCTTGTTTTATTTACAACCTCAAGCACTCCGATAACACGCCCCTGGCTTTTAATCGGAACGCACATTAACGATCTCGTCTTGAAGTGTGTTTGTTTGTCCACCCTTGAGGAAAATCTTTTGTCAAGCGAAACATCGGGCACGATTACCGGAATTCCCTCCTGAGCAACCCAGCCTGCTAAGCCCTCGCCCGGCTTCAATCTGTATTTTGTCACTTTTTTTGTGTCTGCCCTTTCAAATACAAGGTCGCCGGTTGTTTCGTCAACGACAAGCACAGACCATGCTTCTGCCCCTGTCATCTCTTTTGTTTTTCTCATTACGGCAACCAGTATTTCATTAAGCTCAAGAGAGGATGTGAGGGTTTTCCCGACATCTTCAAAAAATTTAATCTCCCTCATGGCAGTATCAAGTTCCTGTCTTAGCGTCTTATTTTCCTCCCTTGTGTTTTTTTCTTTCAGGAGCAGCCTGATAAAATACAGCAGCTCTTTTTCCGATGGGTTGTAAACAGGGTGGGTTAATGCTTCTTTCAGCCATACGGCAAAGCCGCGAAAAGAATAATCAGGCGATACTATAAGCTTTGGTATTTCGCCGGACGCCTTCAGAAATTTTTTAAATGATTTATTTTTGTATTGTTCTTTTTCTATTATCAGGACGCCTATTTTTTCCTTAAGCCTCGAAAGCGCTGTTTCAAGAGAGCTGAATTTTGAGACCTCAAACCCGTTGCGGGTCAGCATATCCTCAAAATTTCTCTTGTTAAGGCCCGGGCCTATTAAAAAAACATTAGGCATTTACACCACAGCATTTCTTGTATTTTTTCCCGCTGCCGCAAGGGCAAGGGTCATTCCTTCCGGTTTTTTTTCCTTTTTGAACCGGTTGCTGCATCTCGCCTGTCTCAGTCTTATTGTAAGTCAATGGCTGTCTCTTTTGAATCTCTTTTATGCCTTCTTCTTTTTTAACCTGAATTTTAAAAATCCTGTTAAGCACCTCAATGGATATCCTGTCTGTCATCTCGGCAAAGACGTCAAAGGCCTCTTTCTTATATTCCGTAAGCGGGTCTCTCTGTCCATAGCCCCTGAGCCCGATGCCCTCTTTCAGATGGTCCATTGCAAGAAGGTGGTCCTTCCATTGAGTGTCAACCACCTGAAGCATGATGGTTTTTTCTATGTATCTCATCATCTCGCTTCCAACCTCTGCCTCTTTCTTTTCGTAAGCCTCTTTTATGGCAGACATGAGGGAGGCCCTTATCTCTTCTGAAGATTTTGAGGCCGCAGAATGCGTTAAAGAGAATGTGCCGAATACAACGTCACTCAGCCCTTTGAAGTCCCACTCTTCATGATGCTTTTCTTCAGGACAGTATAGGGCCAAAAGCTCGTCAACAGTCTCTTCTGCCATTGAATATATCCTTTCCTTTAAACCCTCTTCCTGCAGTATCTCGCGCCGGAATGAATATATCTCTATCCTCTGCTTATTCATGACATCATCATATTCAAGGAGATGTTTTCTTATGTCAAAGTTATGCGCCTCAACTCTTTTCTGCGAATTTTCAATGGCCCTTGAAACGAGTTTGTTTTCTATCGGTACGTCTTCATCCATGCCGAGCCTGTTCATCAATCCTGAAATCCTGTCGGAGCCGAATATACGCATTAGGTCGTCTTCCAGCGATAAGTAAAATCTTGAAGAGCCGGGGTCTCCCTGCCTGCCGGAACGCCCCCTCAGCTGATTGTCAATCCTTCTTGCTTCGTGTCTTTCCGTGCCGAGAATGTGCAGCCCTCCGAGGCTGACGACCTTTTCCCTGTCTTTTAAGCAGATATCGGCTGCCTTTAACACTGCCTGTTTATAGTCTTCCTCAGCATCAGCATGGCCTTTTTGGTCCTTTAGAATATCCCTTGCGAGTCCTTCGGGGTTGCCGCCAAGGACTATGTCTGTTCCTCTTCCAGCCATATTTGTCGCTATTGTGACAGCGCCGCTTCTTCCTGCCTGCTCTATTATCTCAGCCTCTCTTTCATGATATTTCGCATTCAAGACAGAATGAGGGATGCCTTTCTTTTTAAGCATGTGGCTGAGAACTTCTGATTTTTCTATGGATATCGTCCCTACAAGGACAGGTTGTCCTTTTCTGTGCAGTTCCTCTATCTCTTTCAGCGCAGCGTTAAACTTGCCTTTCTCGGTCTTGTATATTGAATCAGGCGCATCATCCCGTATCATGGGCTTGTTAGTAGGAATTACAACAACGTCAAGATTATAAATCTTGCCGAACTCTTCCGCCTCAGTGTCCGCTGTTCCTGTCATGCCGGCGAGCTTATTGTACATTCTGAAGTAATTCTGAAATGTGATTGTGGCGAGCGTCTGGTTTTCGCTTTCTATTTTAACTCCTTCTTTGGCCTCCACTGCCTGATGGAGCCCGTCGCTCCAGCGCCTTCCCGGCATTAACCTGCCTGTGAACTCATCAACGATTATTACTTCACCGTCTTTGAGAATATAGTCAACATCTCTCTTAAAAAGGGTATGGGCCTTGAGTCCCTGAAGCACATGATGGACAAATTCTATATTTGAAGGGTCATAGAGATTGCCTGTGCCGAGGAGCTGTTCAACTTTCAGGCTTCCTTCTTCCGTGAGTATTACAGTCTTTGCTTTTTCATCAATTGTATAGTCCGCGTCTCTACGGAGTTTCGGGATAATCCTGTCTATCTTGTAATATTTGTCAGTTGAGTCTTCGGAGGGCCCCGAGATAATCAGAGGGGTTCTTGCCTCGTCAATGAGAATACTGTCCACCTCGTCAACTATTGCATAGTTAAGTTCCCGCTGGACATATTGTGAAATATCGTATTTCATGTTATCCCTGAGATAGTCAAAGCCGAACTCGTTGTTCGTGCCAAAGGTTATGTCGGAGTTGTAGGCGGCCTGTCTCTGTTCGTCGGTAAGGCCGTGCACGATGACGCCCACGCTCATGCCGAGGAAATTATAAATAGGCCCCATCCATCTGGCATCCCTTCTTGCAAGGTAGTCGTTTACTGTAACGATGTGCACGCCCCTGCCTTCAATGGCGTTCAGATAAACAGGGAGTGTGGCAACAAGCGTTTTGCCCTCGCCGGTTTTCATCTCTGCAATCCTGCCTTCATGAAGTGTTATGCCGCCGAGAAGCTGGACGTCAAAATGCCGCATCTTAAGCGTTCTTTTTGAGACTTCCCTTACAACGGCAAATGCCTCAGGCAGTATGTCATCAAGCGTTTCGCCGAGTTCAAGCCGTTTTTTAAATTCAGGAGTCTTATCTTTCAGCTGGCTGTCAGTGAGCGGGGCTATGCTTTGTTCAAGTGAATTTATATGCTCAACAACAGGCAGTAAACGCTTTATTTCTCTCTCGTTTTTTGTGCCGAATAATTTCTTTAGTAATCCGCTGACCATTGTTTATAGTAAAATTAAATGCTGTTGGATTTCAAGGAAGACGGCTGCTATGAGTTTGAAAGTATTTTTAAAAAGGCCTCAACTACCCGTGTATCAAACCGTGTGCCGTTACATCTTTTAAGTTCTGATATGGCATATTCTTTGCCGGGAGAGGAGCGGTACGGCCTGTCCGCTGTCATTGAGTCAAAAGAATCCGCCACATGGAGAATCCTTGCGCAAAGCGGGATTTCTTCGCCTTTAAGCCCTTCAGGATATCCCTTGCCGTCAATCCTTTCGTGGTGGTACCTGATTAGCGGAAGTATATCTTTCAGCTGTTTAACCCCTTTAAGGATTGCGGTCCCCTGATCAGGATGTTTTTTAACAGCCTCAAATTCCTCCTCTGTGAGGGATTCGGGTTTGTCAAGGAGGTAATCATATGTGCCAATCTTTCCTATGTCATGCAGCAGCGATGCAAGCCTTAATAGGATTATCTTTTCATCCTCAAGCCCCATCTCTTTTGCTATCTGCTCCGCATAGCCCGCGACTCTTTCCGAATGCCCTTTTGTCCACGGGCTTTTAGCGTCAAGGGCGTTGACCATTGCCTTTACAAAGTTTACAAACAAAGAGTCAAGCTCTTCTTCAGAGTCCTGAAGCCTTTGCTGTGTATTTTTTAGCGATGTTACGTCTGAAGCTATCACAATTGAGTGGAGGAATTTTCCATTTTCATCAAAGATAGGGCAGTGGCTGATATAAAACCAGTGCCCGGAGTTTGTTTTGACTTCTGTCCACTCCCTTAACTCGCCGTCATGTATTTTGCCTAAACAATGGCCTGTTTCCGTGGGATTGCAGGTGAAAAAATCATAGCACTTGCGCCCCAATAATTCCTGGGGCGGCAGTTCCACGAAGTCTGCAAATCTTTTATTGTGTTTTATGATGTTAAGGTCTTTGTCAAGAAGTATTATAATCTCCATGGAATTATTAAAGGTTATCTCCCATTCGGTTTTAGCCCTTGTCACATCTTTAAGGAGGCCTGCAAGCTGTCCCTCTGCCTTTTTCCGCCGGGTAATGTCTCTGAATATGCCCTGCGTGGCAATAACCTTTCCATCCACAGAACGTACATTTACATTACCCTCGACCTCTATTTTACGCCCATTTTTTGAAATGAATGTTGCTTCTATATTGTTTACAGCCTCCCCGGACATTACTCTCTTAAATGCAGCTGTGCAGTGATCTCTGCAGTCGGGGTGGATGATGTCAAACATGGTTATTGTTTTCAGGTCTTCTTGCGTATAGCCCAGCTTCTTTATCCATGAAGGATTTACAAAAATAAAGCTTCCGTCAGGCGCAACGCTCTGGATCATGTCATGGGCATTTTCAAAAAGCGTGCGGTAGCGTTCTTCGCTTTCCTGCGCTGTATGCTGCACTGCCTTCTGTTTAGCGAGAAGAGTCCTGTTGTATACGGCAAACAGCAGGATGCCTATGAGCAGCAAGCGCACAAAAACCTCATGCGCTGACGGTGTTAACAGATGCGATATGAAAGTGCCTTCTTCAAATATAAGCGGGTCTACGATGGAATCAATAACCCATACTGCAATTAGCAGCTTTATGACAAGCCACATTACTTTTCTTTTATTCACTTACCGTAACTCCTCTCCCCTGACTTTATTTTAGCATTATTGGGGTTTATGTCAATCTAACCTTGAATACTTATCCCTTGAATAAAGGGGCAGATATCCTTTATGATTAATAAAGTACCGGAGGGTCTATGGCATCAAAGGAACAGATTGAAGTTGTTCTTGAGAAGGTAAGAGCAGGTCTCAAGTCTGAAGGCGGAGACATAGAGTTTGTGGATATAAAAAATAATGTCTTGTATGTAAAGCTGAAGGGTGCATGCGGGACATGCCAGATGTCCACACTTACGATGAAGAACTGGGTGGAGGCAACCATCAAACGTGAGATACCTGAAATTTCCGCTGTTCAGGCAGTTTGACCCTGTCAGGAGGGACGGGTAGATGACAAGACGCAATTTTATTTTCTCCCTTCTGTCTCTTAAAGTATTTCTTTCCTCATTTTTCTCCTCTAAAAACGCTTACGCTTCAGACCCTGTTGAAGTCAAGCATATAAGGCAGTGGTCTTCAAAAGGATATACAAGGGTGGTTGTTGAGCTTTCTGCGCCTGTTGAGTTCTCAAACAAACGAATCTCAAATCCCGACAGGCTTTATTTTGACCTGAAAAACACCAAAATCTCAAAAGAGATAAATAACGCGCTACCTGTAGGAGACGGGATATTAAAGACCGTAAGGGCAGGGCAGTTCAATCAGGACACTGTACGTGTTGTGCTGGATCTGGAAGAGATACGAGACTTTAAGGCATTTATCCTTGAAGAACCGCCAAAACTTATCATTGATGTTTATGGCAGGAAACCGGTAAAAACCAATAATGATGTCCTGAGCCAGAAGACGATAGTTATTGACGCCGGACACGGCGGGCATGATCCCGGAGCAGTAGGGCCCAGCGGCCTTTATGAAAAAGATGTAGTTTTAGACATTGCGTTGAGACTGAGAGACAGCCTTTCAAAAAACAATAATTTAAAAATATACCTTACGAGGGAAAAGGATGTGTTTATTCCGTTAGTGGAGAGAACAGCCTTTGCAAACAGCAAACACGCAGACCTTTTTATATCAATACATACAAATGCAAGCCCCAACAAAAGCGCGAGGGGCATTGAGACATATCTGCTTAACTGGACTAATGACGAGGAAGCAATAAGGGTCGCGGCAAGGGAGAACCAGATATCACTAAAGAAGATGAAAGAGCAGATGAATAAATACAAAAAGAGTTACGTTGATGTAATGCTCAGCAGCCTTGAGAGGGATTTAAAGAGAGACAAATCATTAAGCCTTGCCGGCAATATTCAAAAATCGGTCATATCCGTCCTGAGCAATAAATATGACAATATCCATGATCGCCATATCAAGAATGCGCTTTTTTATGTCCTTATGGGTGCAGAGATGCCGTCTGTTCTCGCAGAGGTTTCATTCATAAGCAACCCGGTTGAGGAGAAGCTGCTGAAAAAAGAGGATTACAGGGATTATATCGCAAAGGCAATGGCTGACGGCGTTAATGCCTATGCTGCTGCAATGCCGCCGGATCAAAAAACGGCAAAAAATCAGAGATTAATTTTGGCAGGGAAATAATCTTGCCGCCTGAATTCAGGATTATCGTATACCTTTTCTTTGTCATTACGATTTATTTAATTCAGAGCCTGTCAGCCTATGTCATTATGCTGGCAGTTATTTCAGTGTTTCTTCTTAGAATTCCCTTTAAGTCTCTTAAAAGCGGCTGGCTGCCGATAAGTTTTTTTCTTATTTTCACTTTTATAAGCAATCTTTTTTTCAATCACGGGAAAATCTTATACAGCATTGATTCAATCCTAATTACAGAGGAAGGACTCCGCCTTGCCTCAGTAAGGACCATGCGGATATTTCTTATGGTTGCAGGCGCCAAGATACTTACGGCTTCAACGCCGCTTGAAGTGCTGATTGCAGCGCTTGCTAAAACCCTAAGGCCTCTTGAAAAAATGGGGCTGCCTCTCAATGATTTTTTTGAAACAACAAGCCTTACACTGAGATGCTTCCCGAGACTCAAAGAATATCTGTCCGAGAACTACAGAAATCACCGGGACACGGCCGGGAATAAGGGATTTTTTAGAAATGCCGCAATTATATCTTCGTTTCTCCTTCCCATGTTTGTGCAGAGCATGCAAAAACCGGAGATGTTCTTCCGTGAGCATGGGAATGAAAAAAAGGAGCTTGATAATAAATAATTTCAGCTTCTTAATGCAGAGCCTATGTCAGTAATCAGCAGAATTAGGAAAATAGCGCAAACAGATTTATTCAAAGTTATAGACATTTTCATAATCTTTTGTGGTAAAATTATCTAAATTTTATCTGACTCGTCAGATTCGCTGGGGCGGAAAAGGAGCAATGAGCGATATGAAGATTTCAGGCTCAGAGATATTAATTGAATGTCTGAAAAAGGAAGGGGTTAAGCATATCTTCGGTTATCCCGGAGGCGTTGTGCTTAACATCTTTGACTACCTTTACGACAACAAGGATTTACGTCTGATACTCACAAGGCACGAGCAGGGCGCTGTTCATGCGGCAGACGGCTATGCAAGGTCCTCCGGAAAAGTTGGGGTTGCTCTTGTGACGTCAGGCCCCGGCGCTACAAATACAGTTACAGGCATTGCCACAGCCTCAATGGATTCCATACCGCTTGTTGTGTTTTCTGGACAGGTGCCGACAATGCTTATCGGCAATGATGCATTTCAGGAAGCTGATATAGTAGGAATAACAAGGCCGTGCACAAAATACAACTACCTTGTTAAGGATGTGAACGACCTTGCAAGGATAGTGAAGGAGGCCTTTTATATAGCGTCTTCAGGCAGGCCGGGCCCTGTGCTTATAGACCTTCCTAAAGATGTAACTGTAGGGAAAGCTGATTTTGTCTGGCCTGAACTTGACATAAGGAGCTACAAGCCCACTTATGAAGGCAATAAGTGGATGATTACGCAGGGCGCCCATCTCATAGCAAAATCAAAGAAACCTGTGATAATTGCTGGAGGCGGGGTGATACTCTCAGGGGCTGCCAGAGAACTCAGGGAATTTGCTGAGCATACGGACATCCCCGTGACTATGACACTTATGGGGCTTGGCGGATTTCCCGGCTCGCATAAACTTTCACTCGGCATGCTTGGAATGCACGGGACTTATTATGCCAATAAGGCAGTTCAGGATGCAGACCTTCTCATTGCAGTAGGTATGCGCTTTGACGACAGGGTGACAGGCAAGGTTGATGCTTTTGCTCCCAATGCAAAGATAATTCATATAGACATTGACCCGACATCAATAAAAAAGAATGTGAGGGTTGATGTTCCTGTAGTGGGCGACGTTAAGAAAGTCCTGACAGTGATGAATAAGGTGCTTAAAGAAGAGGTGAAAGAACAGTGGGGCGAGGTCAGGAAGGCATGGCTCAAGCAGATAGGCGCATGGCGCGCAGAAAGGCCCCAGACTTATACTCACAGCGATGAGCTTATAAAACCGCAGTTTGTAGTTGAGAAGATATATGAGCTTACAAAGGGAGATGCGATTATAACAACAGAGGTCGGGCAGAACCAGATGTGGACCGCGCAGTTTTATAAATTTGATAAACCGAGAACACTTCTTACATCCGGCGGGCTCGGCACCATGGGTTATGGTTTTCCCGCTGCAATCGGAGCGCAGTTTGCGCATCCTGAAAAACTTGTTATTGACATCGCAGGCGACGGAAGCATACAGATGAACATACAGGAGCTTGCCACTGCGGTTATAAATAAGCTTCCAGTTAAAGTAGCCATACTAAACAACAGATACCTCGGCATGGTAAGGCAGTGGCAGGAACTCTTCTTTGATGAAAGATATTCTCATACCAAGCTTGATGAGAGCGTGCCTGATTTTGTAAAAATTGCCGAGGCCTACGGCGCTGTGGGATTAAGGGCCACAAAGCCGAGCGAGGTTGAGCCTGTGCTTAAAGAGGCTTTCAGGATAAAGAAGACCGTGTTTATGGATTTTGTTGTGGACTGGAAGGAAAAGGTTTATCCGATGGTTCCTGCAGGCGCAGCAATTGACCATATGCTTTTTGAACAGGCAGAAAAGAAAGCTGAAAAGAAATTAAAGGCAGTTAAGTAGCGTTATAGCGAGGAGCGTAATGTGTTATCGCGGAAAATCTGATAATGTTCAACGCTAAAAACGCCATAACGCAATAAACGCAAACGGGGGATGCTGATGAGACATACAATCTCTGTTCTGGTTGAGAATAAATTCGGCGTGCTTTCAAGGGTATCAGGGCTTTTTAGCGGAAGAGGCTATAACATTGAAAGCCTTTCTGTGGGAGAGACCATAGACCCTCAGATTTCTGTTATGACAATAGTGACAACAGGGGATGATTCAGTTATTGAGCAGATTACGAAACAGCTCAATAAGCTTATTGATGTCATAAAAGTCACTGACATGACAGAGCTGGACCATGTTGAGCGCGAAATGGTGCTATTAAAAGTATCTCCGAGGCAGCAGGACAAGGCAGAAGTGTTAAATCTGACTGAGATATTCAGGGGAAGGATTGTAGATTCAAGCCAGAAGACCTATACGATAGAAATCACAGGCGATGAAAAGAAGATAGAGGCGTTTGTGGAGCTTATGCGTCCTATGGGCATAAAGGAATTTGTAAGGACAGGCAAGGTTGCCATAACAAGAGAAGGCATTAAGAAATAGGAATTTTTTGGTAAAAATAAAATCAGGGAGGTGAATTAGCATGAGAGTACCTTTAATGAAGCATTTATCATGGTATCTGATAATTGCAATGTTCATCATCGGGATTGCGCCGAAGGCTGATGCAGGCATTGCGCCGTCTGAAATCATTGTCATGTCGCAGGTTGACAGGACAGCTGACCTTGGAAAAATCCAGAAGGTTCTTGAAATGAAAATGGTCAGAGAGAGGCTGGAGAAACTGGGATTTACGCAGGATGAGATACAGAGCAAGTTAAGCAGCCTCAGCGACCAGCAGATGCACAATCTGGCGCTCCAGATTGATGATATTAAGGCAGGAGGCGATCTCGGAATAGTAATAGCTCTTCTTGTGATAGTCATACTTGTTGTGCTGTTAATTCAGCTTACAGGGCACAGGGTAGTAGTAACAAAATAAAGATGAGGTTAAAATTTCAGTCTGTAAATAAGCAGGCATGGATTATTCCCATGCCTGCTTATTTATTTCTCGCTATTCTCGCATTTGTGCTGCATTCATGCGGAACGGCAAGCGTTCTGAGGGATCCTAAACAACAGCGTGTTATAGCGAATGTTCCTTTCTACGCGCAGGAGGATTATCAGTGCGGGCCCGCATCTCTTGCAGGCGTTATGAATTACTGGAAAATAGATGTTACCCCTGAGGATATTGCAAAGGAAATATACAGCAAGTCAGCAAAAGGCACCCTGAATATTGATATGGTAATTTATCCTCAGAAAAAGGGGCTGCTTGCAGAACAATATTCGGGGAATATACAAGACCTGAAAAAAAATATAGATTCAGGTTATCCGCTTCTTGTGTTTGTTGATTATGGCTTTTGGGTATATGAGTCAGGTCATTTTATGGTTGTTGTCGGATATAATGAGGACGGTGTGATTGTGAATTCAGGAAAAGACAAAGGCAAGTTCATATCCGAAGAGGATTTTTTAAAGACATGGGAAAAGACAAAATTCTGGACGCTGTTAATAAGAAAAAAGTGAAGAGTTTAGCCGCCCCGGGCGGCTCGCTGAGGCGAGAGTTAAGAGTTAAGAGTTTTAAGATTATTTTTTATCTAATTGCATTTTCACTTTTAACTTTTAACTTCTCACTTCTCACTTCTTGTGCTTTTCCAAAGATAATCATCCTTGACGACCCTTTAAGCCCTGAGGAGCATATAAATCTTGGAGTAGCATACGAGAAAAAAGGGGAAGTTGACAATGCATTGAAAGAATACAGGCTTGCATCAAAAAAACTTCCACTGGCGTATCTCTACATAGGGAATATCTATTTTCAGAAAAAAGATTATGACGAGGCTGAGTCGGCTTATAAAAAAGCGATAGATAAAGATTCTCAAAATGCCGATGCACATAACAACCTTGCATGGCTTTATTACACGAAAAAGGAAAACCTCAACGAGGCAGAATCCCTTGCCCTTAAGGCGATAGAGCTTAATCCTTCAAAGAAGGAACTTTATCAGGATACACTTGATAAGATTAGGGGAGCAAAGAGCAAGTTGTAACGACTACAGTCAAGAAAAAAGACCTGACCCCAACATTCCCTCAGATTCATCAAGAACGACGGCAAGAAATGCGCTTGTTATGCCTTAATTTCATTTATTGGCAATATTTGTCTGCCATGTCGAATTGTGAGGATGGATATTTGTTTGGTTTCGATACGATAAATGATGCGGTAATTGCCGTAAATTAGCTCTCTAAATTGGCTATCATTAATTTCGGGTAGAATCCGGCCGATTTCGGGAGACGATTTTAGTTGCTCAACTTTAGAAAATACCGTATCAATCCATTTTTCTGCCGCTGATGGTTTGTCTTGGGCAATATAATCGGCTATTTCCGATGCTCTATCAACAGCAAGAGGAGACCAGATTATTCTCATTTTGAAATTCGCTTTAATAGTTTCTCTTTTGCATCTTTATGGCTGATTCCTGCTCCTTTTTCCAGTTGATTGAGAGAGGTTTGAATATCTGATAGAAGCTCGATTTTCTCTTGCATGGCTTCAAATTCATTTGCGCCTAAAAGGACCGCGATGCCTTTCCCGTGCTGTGTAATTATCACCGGTCTTTTAGTATCATGAACTTGCTTTATGAAATTTGCCATGCTATTCCTGACTTCTGACAGGGATCTGATATCTTCATCAATTTTTAGTTTTTGCATAT
>QZJQ01000050.1 GCA_003599795.1 Nitrospiraceae bacterium | reverse complement strand
GATGTATCTCCAAGCTCATCTGTCTGCCCATGGGCGATTTTTCGCAGAATACGCCTCATAATTTTTCCGCTTCTTGTCTTTGGAAGCCCGGGCGCAAACTGAATTTTATCAGGCGTTGCAATAGGGCCTATTACTGTTCTTACATGCCCCACGAGTATTTTCTTCAGGCTGTCCGACGGCTCTACGCCTTCCTTAACCGTAACATAGCAGTATATGCCCTCGCCTTTAATCTCGTGCGGGAAACCGACAACAGCAGCCTCGGCAACAGTCTCATGGCTTACCAGCGCAGACTCTACCTCCGCTGTTCCGAGCCTGTGTCCTGAGATGTTGATGACATCATCTATCCTGCCCATCAGCCAGTAGTCTCCGTCCTCATCAACTCTCGCTCCATCACCGGTAAAATATTTGCCTGCAAATCTTGAGAAATATACTTCTTTTATGCGCTTGTTCTCAGGGTCGCCGTATGTGCCGCGCAACATCCCGGGCCACGGCTTTTCAATAACAAGATACCCTCCTTCATTCGTGCCTGCTTCAGAGCCGTCTTCCTTAAGCACCTTTGGAACCACGCCGGGGAACGGCCTGTTCGCAGAGCCTGGCTTTACTGTCATGGCGCCGGGCAGAGGCGTTATGAGAATTCCTCCTGTTTCTGTCTGCCACCATGTATCAACAATCGGAAGTTTTGTTTTTCCTATGTGATTGTAATACCACATCCAGGCTTCGGGATTTATCGGCTCGCCCACAGTGCCGAGAAGCCTGAGAGATGAAAGGTCATGTTTGTTCGGCCATCCCTCTCCCTCTCTCATCAGCGCCCTTATTGCTGTAGGAGCGGTATAAAAGATATTAACTTTATGTTTTGCAACTATAGACCAGAACCTCCCTGCATCAGGATATGTGGGAATGCCTTCAAACATCAGGCTTGTGGCTCCGTTGCTTAAGGGGCCATATACTATATAGCTGTGCCCTGTGACCCATCCGATGTCTGCCGTGCAAAAGTGAATATCCTCTTCATGGTAATCAAATATCCATTTAAATGTCAGATTCGTATAAAGCGCATATCCTCCTGTTGTGTGAAGAACGCCCTTGGGCTTGCCTGTTGAGCCCGAAGTATAGAGGATAAATAACGGGTCTTCTGCATCCATCTGCTCGGGTTCACAATAATTTGCAATGTCTGCTGCGGCCATCTCCTCATGCCACCATGAGTCCCTCTTGGGCTCCATATCAACAATGCCGTCGCCCCTCTTTACAATAATCATTTTTTCAACAGTCGGGCATTCCTGAATTGCCACATCAGCATTTGCCTTCAGCGGCACAAACCGGCCTCCTCTTACGCCCTTGTCAGACGTAATAATAATTTTTGACTTGCAGTCCTGAATCCTGTCCCTTAAAGCCTGCGCGCTGAATCCTCCGAACACAATACTGTGTATGGCTCCGATTCTTGCGCATGCAAGCATTGAGATTGCAAGCTCGGGTATCATCGGAAGATAGATGGTTACCCTGTCTCCCTTTTTGACGCCTTGCTTTTTCATAACATTTGCAAACCTGTTGACTTCATAATAAAGCTGCTGATATGTGTATGTTTTATAGCTTCCGTCATCAGCTTCCCATATTATTGCAGCTTTGTTTCTGGTCGGGGTATTTACAAATCTGTCAAGGCAGTTGTATGAGGCATTAAGTTTGCCTCCAATAAACCATTTGATGAACGGCTTGTTAAAATCATATTCCAGCACCTTATCCCATTTTTTAAACCATGTGAGCTGTTTCTCAGCCATATCAGCCCAGAATCCTTCGGGGTCGTCAACAGACCTTTTGTAGAGCTTCTCATAATCAGAGATGCTCCTGACATGGGCCTTGGAGCTGAACTCCTTTGACGGCGGAAAGGTTCTTTTCTCCTCCATCAAGACATCAATCTTTTTTGCGTCTGACATTTTCTCCTCCCCTGTTTTGTTTTAGATTTATTATTTATTTAGCGCTATATGTCAAATCATTTATAATCATCTCCCGGCAGCAGGCCTGAAGATGATTATAATTGCTAACCTGATAATTATTATCAATAAAATAGAAAGCCACGGTATATGCCTTTCATTTGCAAAAGGCAAAACCTTTTTTGTAATCCGGTAAACCGGCTCTGTTATTTTTATAAATAAGCCTGTCAGGATATTCTGCCTGTTGCCAATAATAAGGACAAGCAGCATCCTTCCAAGTATCATCCACATCAGGAATGACAGCGTGTAATTAATTATCTGTATAATGTATATCATTATTTCCTTATGAGAGGCAGTCCCGGGCTGCCCGGGACTGCCCTTAAATTATAGTTTACTCTGCTGCTGCTCTGCCAGCGCCCTTTGGAATTCTGACGCTTTCTACAAAGTCCTGCATCTCCTGAGGAGGAGGCGTGGTTAGACGCGACACGATATAGATGGTTATGAACCCGGCAGGGATGCCAAAAAGACCTGATGATATGGTCTTGATGCCCCATATGTCCAAACCATAGAATCTGCTTCCGACCATGTAGATTACACAGCTGAGGAAGCCTACCCACATTCCTACGAGCGCGCCTGTCTTATTAGCCCGCTTGTCCCAGATGCCCATAACGAGAGCGGGGAAGAACGAGGCTGCTGCAATAGAGAAGGCCCATGCAACAAGCTCAACAATAATCGTGAGCCTGAACGTTGCCACCCATGCTGAAATAAGCGCAACAACTACGAGCAGGATTCTGGAAACTGTGAGCCTCTTAAGAATTGATGCGCTCGGGTTAATCATCTTGTAGTAAAGGTCATGCGAGAGCGCATTTGAGATTGTAAGCAATAATCCGTCTGCTGTTGAAAGCGCTGCTGCAAGTCCGCCTGCTGCAACAAGGCCTGATACAACATACGGCAGGCCTGCAATCTCCGGTGTAGCAAGCACTATGACATCTGTGTTGATTATCATTTCTGCAAACTGGACTATGCCGTCGCCGTTCATATCAACAACTTTAAATAGCCCTACCTTGCCCCACGAGGCAATCCATGAAGGCAGGTTGGCAAACTGTGCTCCGACAACAGTAGTGAGAATCTCGTTCCTTGCAAAAGCTGCATATGCAGGCGCGGTAAAGTAGAGCAGGAAGATGAAGAAGAGCGACCAGCCGACTGACGTGCGCGCCTCCTTAACAGAAGGGACTGTATAGTATCTCATAAGGATGTGCGGAAGCCCTGCTGTTCCGACCATAAGACAGAATGTGAGGGCCAGCATGTTCTTCATATCCAGACGCGCAAAAGGCTCAACATACGGCTTCATGGGTTTAGACCTTCCTGCTGCATCTGTCTTGGCTGCAGTCCATTTTTCCTTTGCATCTTCAGCGTCATTAGGCAATGCCTTTATGTCCTTCTCTATTTTTTCCTTGTCTGCTGCCGTTGCATCAGCAGGCAGTGCTGCAAGCTTGTCCTGAAGTCCTTTTTTCTTTGCGTCAAGGCTTCCGGGCAACGCCTTTATGTCTGCGCTAAGGTCATCCGCCTTCTTTTTCCAGAGGTCCCAGACCTCCTTTTGCTTTGGGTCAGCGATTATCTCTTTTTCGCGAACGTCTATCTTCTGAAGAACCTGTCCGTACATGATTTCAGAGACAGGCACGCCTGTAGCCTTGTATGACATAACCGTAACAGGCGTCAGGTATGCAAATATAAGGATTATATACTGGGCCACCTGTGTCCATGTAACAGCCTTCATGCCGCCGAGCATGGAGCAGACAAGAATACCGCCCAAACCTACAAAAACACCAATCTGAAAATCAAGGCCGAGGAAGCGAGACATGATGATGCCTACGCCTGTGACCTGCGCTATCAGATAGGTGAAGGAAGCAACGATTGCTGCTATAATACCAATGGTACGGGCGGCATGGCCCCCAAACCTTGCACCGAGAAAGTCAGGGATAGTGTACTGGCCGAATTTCCTCAGGTAAGGGCCGAGGAATACGGCAAGTAGGACATAGCCGCCTGTCCATCCCATAACATATGCAAGGCCGTCATAACCGAGAGCGTATATTGCGCCTGCCATGCTTATAAACGATGCTGCCGACATCCAGTCAGAGCCTGTTGCCATGCCATTGAAAAATGCAGGGACAGAACGGCCTGCAACATAGTATTCAGATACCTTTGCTGTCCTTGACATGACGCCGATTAAGGCATAAACACCGATTGTGCAAAACATAAACATGTAGCCTATCATCTTATTAGACAGGCCCATCTGCTCGCCGATGCCGAGACCGACAACGAAGAGAAGGAACGCGCCTGTGTACATCAGGTAAATCTTGCCGAGATTATCAAGAAATGATCCGGTTTTCTTTGCCATTTATTCTTCCTCCTCTTCCACGCCGTAATCTTTGTCTGCCTTATTCATCTTAAATGCATAGACGAAGATAAGGATGACGAATATGGCAAGTGAACCCTGCGCTGCCATATAGTAGCCAAACGGGAAACCGATGAAGCTGAAGCTGTTAAGTTCTTTTGCAAAAAATGAGCATACGTATGTGACCACAAACCATATGACCATAACTATGGTTGTAAGCTTCACATTGTAGCTCCAATACGCCTGGAGTTTTTCTTTATCCAGTCCTTTTAATTCTTGTACCATTTCCCCTCCTTCTAAGAATTTTAAATTCTTAACTCTCAACTTTTATTCTTTGAACTTCTGACTTTTTACGTATCACCCCCCCTTTATTATGGTTTTCCTATACGCAGCAGGTCTTTAAGAGTTTTAACGCCAAAACGCGGAAGAAAACTCAAAAACCTCTGGAAAAGCTGCGCTGTTACAAATGCATCATTTATGGCATTGTGCGCATTGCTGAAAGGAATGCGGTATTTTTTTGCAAGTGAAAAAAGATTAAGCTCTTCAGCCAGCCCCCCATAGTGCCTGCTGAAATCTCCGTCATTAGACCTTATCCATTCGTGCACGCTGCAGGTGTCAACCACGCGGTTTTTCAGAGGCGCGCCGTAAATACGCCTTGCATCCCTGTTTATAAAATCCATATCCAGCGATATGAAATGCCCGACAATCACATCGTCCCGGCAAAAATCAATCAGCTCTGACATTACCCCTGCTATCAGAGGCTTTTCAGCAACATCTGAGGGAGTAATGCCGTGAATAACAATGCTCTTATGCTTCATAGCTGTGGAGGGGTTTATCAGCCTGTAAAATATATTGCCGAGGTCTATTCTCCCGCCCTTCATCCTCACAGCGCCGATAGAAACTATGGAGTCTTTTTTCGGGTCCAGCCCTGTAAGCTCAGTATCCAGCACTACATAATCGCCACTCTCTATAGCCGCATCAGTCACCAGCCCAAAGCGTCTCGGGGATAAAATGTCTGTTATCCTGTCTTTGTAAGTAGACAAAGAGTTCATCATTAATTCACCATCCCTGCCCTGTATATTTCAACAATGGCATCCTGCACTTTTAAGATGAGCTGAAAAGATTCCTTAAGAGATTTCTTTTCCAGGTTTGACAGCCTGTCAGGGTTGATAAAATTATCAGGCGGAACGGAACTCTCTATCTGTTCTATCTGATGATGAACCCTGAGCAGTGAAATGAACTCAAACGCCTGCTCCAGCTCTGCTCCCAATTCAGAAATTACAGGATGCTTGTCTTTTAAAACCTTTATCCTTTCAAGGGTTGAAGTGTCGTGCACGCCCCTTTCAAGCGCAAACAATCTCGCAATGTCCACTATTGGACCGATGCCTCGCAGTTTAAGATTCAGCGCGTCCTTATGCTCTCCGCTTTTTTCAACGATAAAGGACTTGAAAAATCCAAGAGGAGGCCTGTTTTTCGTGATGATTCCCGCCATCTTTGCAAGAAATATGTTCTGGTTTTTGAGATGCTTTTCAAGGTATGACCTGAGATCTTCAGCCAGCTTAAGGTTCCCGTGTATCGGCCTGAAATCAAAAAATATGAGAGACATGAGAAGGGCTTCAGGAGTCGGGTTGTTTATCCATCTTGAGAAATATTCCTTCCAGACATTCAGGGACTGGCACCATCTGGCATTGCTTGCCATAAAGTCCGCAGGGCACATAGGAAAACCGCATGCAACAAGCGCATCTCTGACAAAACGCGTAAACTCCGAGAAATATTTTCTAATCTCAACTTCATCTTTTTCCAGCTCAGGATTATCGTATATGATTGCATTGTCCTGATCCGTCTTGAACGTCTGCTCTTTTCTGCCTTCACTGCCAAATGCAATCCAGCAGTAATCAACAGGAGGAGCGCCGTATTTCCGCTCTGCAATCTCAAGTATGTTTCTTATAAGCCTGTCATTTATTTCCGTAATTATCCTTGTGATATTGCTTGCCTTGGCCCCTTCTTTCAGCAATATGCTGATGATTGTATTTATCTTTCTGGATGGGGGAACAAGCCCTTCTATGGTCTGCTGGCTTTCTATTTCACGGGCTATGGAAATCGGAGAAGTGCCCTGAAGCATCATGAGGTCATGGTTTGTTATTATGCCTTTCAGCCTGCCCTCATCAACGACAATGAGGTGGTGGATGCTGTAACGTATCATCTTCAAAAGCGCTTCAAAACAATACTCCCGCGCCTCTGCCTTTATGAGAGAAACGCTCATAATGCTGCTAATCTTGTCTTTTACATCCCTGTTTTTAGATACAACCTTGTCTCTAAAATCCCTGTCCGTGACTATGCCGGCGGGAATTCCCTCAGAATCAACAATCACCAATGAGCTTATCCGCTTTTCGGACATTATCCCTGCGGCTTCTTTTATGGTTATATCCTTAGATGCAGTCGTAACGTCCTTTGTGGCAAGCTCACCTACCGGAGTCGTGAAAAGCAGCTTGTCGCCGCCTCCGTAAAGCAAGCTCTTGTTATGCATTTCCTTGTAAGTCTTGTCTATATATTTGTTAAGAAATGATTTAAGGAAAAACTCTGTGAATGCGGGATTTGAATCAAGAAGGCTTGACATGGTTTTTTTGTTAATGAGATAGGCAATCGTGTCCTCAACTGCAACAACATTAGCGCGGGACCTGTCACCGCCTATCAAAGAAAGGAATCCGAAGGAATCTCCTTCGCTTCTGTAATCAATAACAATCTCTTCATCATCGTTTGATTTTATAAATACCTTTACCCCGCCTTTTTTAATAATTCTCAGATACTCGCTTGCAGGGCCGTCCTGGTTAAGTATGCTAAGCCCTTTTGGATAAAACTCCATTGAGATGCCTTCTGCAATTCTTTTTAACTCGGCATCCTCAAGAGACTGAAAAGGCGGAACTTTCTTCAGAAATTCTATGACGTCTTCTATTATCATCACAGGTGTAAATGAGCAACTACCATGCCTGACAAAAAATCAATGAATAGCGCATAAAAAAATATTTAAAAACAAAAGGTTAGATGGAAAGACAGGGATGGCATCCTAAACCCTTAAGTTTAAGATATAAGAGATGATGCTACTTAAAGTAGCATTGTTGTCGCGTTGGCAGTATTTTCTATATTTTACGAGGAGTTAGGATATGCGACTAATAGTAACATTCAACAGCAATAATGTGTAAAAAAGTAGCGCTATTTTCGGGTTAAGCCCCATTTTTTACGCTTTTCCCACAATGATTTTCTTGTAATTCCAAGCATATCCGCCATCTTCTGCTCATTAACCTTTCCTTGATACTTCAATATAAACTCTTTGGTATAATCTTCTATGGAAAGGGCTTTATCAAGTGATTCAGACAGAAACGTGGCAGATGCCATAAGCCCCTCAGGCAGCTGCTCGGGAAAAATTGTATTGCTCTCTGCAATAAGCACGGCCCTCTCAATAATATTCTGGAGCTCCCTGACATTGCCAGGCCAGTTATAATTCGTCAGCAGGTCCAGCGCCTTATCATCAATAAACTGCACGTTTTTACCTATATCACTGGAATACTTCAAAAGGAAATGCCTTGCAAGGATGACTATGTCGTCCTTTCTTTCTCTCAGCGGCGGCAGCTTAAGGGTAACAACATTTACCCTGTAATAAAGGTCCTCTCTGAAAGCGCCGCTTTTGACCATATCATTTATATTTTTATTTGTTGCAGTGATAAACCTGATGTCCACTTTTCTCGCCTGAATGCCCCCAAGATGCCTGATCTCCCGGTCATCTATAACACGCAGCAGTTTCGCCTGAAGGGGCAGGCTTAAATCTCCAATCTCATCAAGAAAAACCGTGCCTCCGTCAGCTTCTTCAAAAAGCCCTCTTTTTGCAGTAACAGCGCCGGTAAATGCGCCTTTTACATATCCGAAGAGTTCTGATTCAAGCAGGTTTTCCGGAATTGCGCTGCAGTTTATAGGGATAAAAGGCTTGTCCCGCCTCAAACTGTTATAGTGAATCGCCCTTGCAAACAACTCCTTGCCCGTGCCTGTTTCGCCGAAAATAATAACATTGCTCCTTGAACCGGCAATCTTTTTTACATCATCTAACAATGCTTTAATTTCGCTGCTCTGTCCTATTATTTTCTCAAAATCATATCTTTCTTCTATCTGTTTTTTCAGCAGCAGGTTTTCTATGCGAAGAGTCCTTTCCCTTAAAGCATTCCTTATAACCCTTTTTATTTCTTCATGTATTATCGGTTTTATCACATAGTCATAAGCGCCTGCCCTGAGCGCCTCAACCGCGGTCTCTAATGAAGCAAATGCCGTGATAATAATAACTATCTGTTCCGGGTTCTGTTCCCTGCATTTTTTGAGCAGTTCAATGCCGTTAATGCCCGGCAGAATTATATCGGTGATTATCAGGTCATAAGATGCAGCTTCAAGGAGTTTAATTGCGGATTCAGCGCTCATCGCAGTATCAACCTCATAGCCTTCGCGCAAAAATACCCTTCCGAGCGATTCGCAAAGGGTCTCTTCATCTTCAACTATAAGCAGCCTGTTAGCCATTCTCTCCTGTAGGAAGCCTTATTATAAATGTTGTGCCTGCCCCTTTTTTGCTCTTTACGGTGATTGTGCCGTCATGCTCACGCACGATGCCATAGCATATGCTTAAGCCGAGCCCTGTGCCCTTGCCCAGCGTCTTTGTTGTAAAAAACGGGTCAAAGACCTTGCTTATCATTGATTCATCCATGCCGACGCCTGTATCGCTGAACATAATCTCAACAAAGGCGTTCCCGATCTTCTTGGCTGAGATATTAAGCTTGCCTCCGTCAGGCATGGCGTCAATCGCATTAAGCATGAGGTTCAAAAATACCTGCTGTATCTGATCAGGATTTACTTTTAACCGTGGAATGTTTTCAATGTCCGCAGTAAGCTGAATATCTTTAAATCTTTTATCATATTTTACAAGATTAACGGTCCTGTCAAGAATATCTGAAATATTGGACAGGACTTTCTCGGCAGATGATATTCTTGCAAAATCTCCAAGGCTTCTGACTATCTTTGCAATCCTTTCAATATGATTATTTATCATGGCAAGAGACTTTGCCGTGAATTTAACGTCATCCTGAGAATCCATCTTTAATAAATAAAGCTCCTGAACCAGAGAAGAAATTGAAGCGATTGGATTGCCTATCTCGTGCGATATTCCGGCGGTCAGTTTGCCTATGCTTGCAAGCTTTGACGTTTGAAGCAGCTGCTCTTCCATTTTTTTCTTCTCTGTAATGTCCTCAAGAGTGACAACATATCCGCCTGAAGGGTCTTTAAAGGGGTTGATTTTTATTTTAAACGACTGTGACGACGGGTGGACGGTCATCTCCTTCTGGGCGCTCTGCAGAAGCAGTTCTTTGGTAATCCACGGCAGTAAATCTGTTATGGACTTATTATACGCAGACGCCCTTTTTATGCCTGTGATTGTCTCCATTTCCTTATTCCAGTATTTAACCAGAAGCGAGGAGTCAAGAGTGACAATGCCGGCAGGCGCGCTCTCTATGATATTTTCGCTGAATTCTTTAAGATTTGCCAGATTCCTGTTGGCCTCGGCAAGCTCCTGTCTTGAGAATCTGAGCGTGTCAGCCATCTGTTTGATAGAACTGGAAATCTCTCCCCTCTCCTGTTCGGTGATAGTTAATTTATCCTCAAAGATAATGGTGGCTATGGCAGAGCCGAGAGCTCCGGACAATACCCTCTCGGCTTCATCCCTCAGCCGCATAAGGTCATTATGGGATATGGAATCCTTATTTATCCCCTGTTTTACAATGAAATTATTGACAACATCCCTTGCTTCCCTCCCGCCTATATACTGTCCGAGTATCTCCTGTATCTGCTGCATGCTGTAACTGCCTTTTGCATGCGGCATCTTGGGAGAATAAGATTCCACAAACAGCAGTGCTTGTCTTTCTTCTTCTTCGCTCTGCCGGGTGAATATTGAAAATCCCACATAAAATAAAATATTAAAAAAAAGCCCCCAGAAAAGCGAATGGCTCCACCGGTCAAAGCCCTCAAGGCCGAAAAGCGCTGTAGGGTTCAAAAATTTTGAATTGAAAACATTATCTACAAAACCGCTTTTTTCAATAATCCCTGCCCTTGTAAGCGCGGGGATTAGCAGCGTATACAGCCACACGACAAAGCCTGAGATAATACCGGCAATAGCGCCCTTCTTATTGCCGCCCTTCCAGTAAAGGCCGATGAGAAAAGCAGGAGCAAAAATAGTAACAGCCTCAAAAGATTTCAGTCCTATGTCAACCAGGCTGTAAAACTCGCCTATATAAACGGCAAAAGTGTATCCCAGGAATATGCACCCGAGAATTACCACCCTTTTGATGTTAAGGATTATATAATGGAACCCCCGCATTGCATTCATCTTCCAGTTCCAGAGGGTAGGCACTACAAGGCTGTTCATAACCATCGTGCTTAGAGCCAGTGACTCCACAATTATCATTGCCGTAGCCGCTGAAAAACCGCCGATAAATACAAGGAGCGCCAGCATTGAATAGTCCAGGTTCAAAGGGATGGTGAGCACAAAATAATCAGCGTTTTTCAGTGTGCCTCCGAGTATCAATCCTCCGTAGGCTATGGGAAGAACAAATATATTTATTAAAAAAAGGTAAAGAGGGAAAAGCCACATCGCCTTTTTAATATGTCCTTCCGAAGAATTTTCCACAACTGCCACATGGAACTGCCTCGGCAAAAACATTATGGCCATCATGGAAAGAAAAGTAAGAGAGGTCCATTCAAGAAAACTGACGCCTGAACCTTCCTTGCTCATAATAGTAGAAATGTACGGGGAATTTCCCGCCTGCCTGAATATATCGCCAAAGCCGTTAAATATCCCGAAGGTCACAAAGACGCCCACGCTAATAAAAGCGACAAGCTTTATGGCTGATTCAAATGCGATGGCAAAGACAAGGCCGCCGTGCCTCTCCGATGCATCAAGCCTCCTGGCCCCGAATATTATGGCAAACATCCCAAGCATCAGGGCAATGGACCATCCGGCAAAATGGCTTCCCTCCGGCCTTCCCGACAGGATAGAAAAAGTTGTCATTATAGCCTTAAGCTGAAGGCCCAGATACGGAGTTATGCCGACAACGGCAACGATTGTAACAAGCGATGAAAGGAACAGGGATTTGCCGTATCTTGACGCTATGAAGTCTGATATGGTAGTAATTCTGTTTTCCTTTGATATGTAAACTATCTTCCTAAGGACAACCCACCAGAGCGCCGCCATTATGGTGGGGCCTATATATATAGTGAGAAAATTCAGGCCGGTGTTGGCAGCCTTTCCAACGCTCCCGTAAAAGGTCCATGACGTGCAATACACCGCAAGCGAAAGCGAATAGACGTATGGATTGGAAACCAGACTGCGGCCTTTTTGCTCTTTCCTTTCTGCAAGATATGCGACAAAGAAAAGCAGCATAAGATAGGAAAATATTATTAGGAATAACAGCCATGTAGAAAACAATTAGTCTCTTTTATCCTCCTCTTGAGTAAAAATTGAGGCAATAAAAATAAGCGCAATATAAATAATCCAGATAAGAAAAAGATAAATTGACAGGCTGTGCTTGAAGATGCTCATTATCGGCCAGCCAAAAAGAATAAGTCCAATGGCAAAAAGAAAAATCCAGATGTCTCTTTTCATAATATTGCTTTGTTACGGCAAAAACCACTCCTTTCAGTCATGGGGGAAGAGGCTTAATGGTCCCTCTATCCCTGTCCATGACACTGCTTTTCCGCATATTCTTTTAAACACAGGCGCTTTTCTTCAGCATGAACCCTTGCATTTGCATGTCGCGGCAGATTTTTTTGCTGCCTTTCTTATCTTCATAAAATCACCTCCCTTCCCTTTTCAGAGCAAGTATTCGGCGGGACTAATCCTGTATTTATTAGGATCCATCGTCTTAACAATAGTTCTCAGAAATTTTCCATCAGATTTTTTTTCAGTAAGATCAACAATATATTTATCCACTCTTTCTCCCTTGCCGTTAATGATGACCATAACCTTGGGCCTGTCTAAAAAAGCGCTGTCGCTCTGATAGACGAGCCCCATCTCTTTTGTGTCAAGCATGACAAGCGTCCCCACCGGAAACACGCCAATCATATTAATGAAAAATTTAAAAAGGATGGGATCTAACTGCGTCCCTGACCTCTCCATCATAATGCTCAGCGCCCTGTCAGGAGGCATTGGGATTCTTGAATAGACCCTCGCTGACGTCATGCCGTCGTACTGGTCGGCAAGGCTTATTATCTTTGAAAAGAAATCCAATTCATATGATTCTCTGGTCTTGGGGTATCCGGAAAGGTCGTGATACATGTGATGCTCAAATGCGACAATAGCCGCCCTCGCTGCCGTGGCGTCAATGCCCCTCATTTTCAGTATAGCCCTTACTCCCCAGAACGGGTGTTTCTGCACCATACGCCATTCATCATCGGTAAAACTGGTTGGTTTATTTAACACCTCACTGGGTATTTCAATCTTGCCTATGTCATGGAACAGGGCGACAAGCCCGAGTTCTGTCAGAGACCTTTTGCTCATGCCGAGTCTCTGCGCAAGAGCAACAGAGAGTATGCTTACGTTGACCGAATGGTGATATGTATACTCATCATAATCCTTAATTGCAGTCATGCCAAGGAGCAGCTGCTCTTCTTCAAGTATCATGTCTACCATAGACTCTACTACCCTCTTGGCCTTTTTTATATTTACCTTTTCGCCTGACTTGATTTTGCTTATGACTCCTCTGGTATATGAAACAGCGTTAAAATATGATTTCTTCACCATTTTCCGGACATCAGAGGTGCCCTCGGTTTTTTCTTCATCCCTGATCTTCCTTAGCCTGCCGATCCCCAAACTGCCGATATCCGCAATTGCCTCTGCAAGCGCCTCAAAAGGCTCCAAAGAAGAAGCTGACGCTATGAAGGCCCTTAAAAAACCCTGCACATCTTCGGATTTTAATGTTGCCCTGAATACAATACTGCCTAATCCTCTCTTCTTAAACTCACGCGCAAGAAAGTCAAAACTCGTAAGATATTCCAGCGGATACCTTATCCGCGTTTCATTAAAAAAGAAAAACTCTCCTCCGAGCTCAAGAAGAATTTCTTTTTCAGCTAATATCAGGGGGTTTATTATTGCAGTAAACTTACCTATAGCAGTAGTAATAGCAACATTGCCGGTGTCATGGATAGCAGAAGTCCTTATAATAACCGCAAGCTGGTTTACTATGTCCTTTGCCTCTGAAAATTCCTCTTTCCTGTTCTCCCTACCTGCCATACTCTATCCTTTTAATTGCAGAATAGACCTGTTCTCTCAGGAGCTTGCTTTTTGAATCCTTTGCCTTATGCAGCAGCGGCAGCGCATCTTTGTTTCCGATTAGCCCGAGGCCGTATGCCGCGCAGGCCCTGTTTTCATCATTAGCTGCTCTTTTAAAAAATGCCTTTTTCTTAAAAGTTTTCACCAGAAAATCAACGACATCATCGTCTTTCCATTTGGAAAGCACTTCGTAGAACTCTTTTTTCTCGCTGAACTCGGTTTTTGCAAAAACCGCATCCGTCATCCTCTTAAGTATTATGCTTTTAGCTGTTGTTGAATGGATATTGCCCAAAGCCCGCAGAGCAGCAGTCCTTATCTGAACATCAGGATCGTTAAAGCATTCCCTTAACACAGGAAATACCGACGGGGCGCCCAGTTCCCCAAGAGCCTTTATTCCCTCCTTTCTGACCCTCATGTCGCTGTGATTTACTGTCTTAAGCAAATAATCAACTGCCGCCTTGTCGCCTATCTTTCCGAGTATATAGATAATATTCCTGACTACATACCATCTTGAATCTTGCAGTCCCTTTGCAAGGCTCTGTATGTCTTTTTTCCCCAAAGCTATTAAGGCGCTGATGACATTTTTTCTTGCGGGAATGCTTTTAAGCTCTCCCAGTATTGTTATGAACGGCTGAATCGCATTTTTATCAAAAAAAGATACATATTCATCCCACATCTTTTCGTTTATCTCAATCCCGCTGTCAAGCAGTTCGCCGAGCAGTTTTATCGTGGCGTCAAAACCCAGAAAAGAAAAAACCATATTAAGATTTTTCTTTGCCTCGTCGGCAACGGATGAAACGCCGAAAACCTCTTTTGTTTTCCTGAGTATATGAAGCGCTGTTTCCAGGTCGCCGTGCGTTATTGAAAACTCTATAATGCTGTTCAGGAAATGCACCACGTCTTCATATTCGCTTTTATTCTCAGCCTGATAAAGCATTTCAAAAATAATCGTTATAAGCTTGCTGGTTTTATCCTGGGCGTCCTTTTCAATCTCCTTCACAATAGTATGAAGGTCCTTGTCCGTCAGAGGGACTATGACCGCGTCTTTAACGCTCTCTTCGTTGAATGAATCCTCGTATGCCTTTGCGAGTTCATCTCCTTCCGACGCCTTATCTTTTACCTCCCTTACCGCTTCGTTCTCATAATCCTCATCCTCTGTAAGAAATGCCTCATCAACAACATATTTTATATTCTGGAAATCCCTCTCCCACAGAAGCGTCACTACGTCATCGTCAAGGACTTCCCTGTCATAATCAACAGTAAGAATTTTCAGGAAATCTTCCAGCTCCTTCACGGAAAATCCCTTCTTGAATGTTATTTCTCTCAGGCCGTCCTTAAAGAAAAAAAGCGCTATATTGTCTTCTTTCTGGGGGTTGTGGTATATCTGCTCGGAATCGCAGAAGAGTTCATTCTGCTTTATCTTGAATGTCAGTTCGTCCCTGTAATCAAAAAAGTTCCTGAACTTTGCATTAGTATCCTCAATAGTCTTGGCATACATCGGATTGGTATCTGGATACATTCTGAACGTCTTCTTAGCCTTAAGAAGTGACTGGACTACCTCTTTTGCCGCTTTTATGTCATCAAGCAATTCCATAAACGCTCCTCAGGAAATCAAAAGATGCCTGCCTTTTACTTTAATTTTACATTTTATGTTCTGCATTTTCTATATTTATTTTACGCCGTCCTATACCAGCAATATTCGCCGCTCTCTCGCAAAATTCTTGATTATCATCAATGACGAATACAGCCTTTGCAGCCTCACATTCCTCGTCCTGAGAGACGGCTGGTCACTGAGATCAACCTTCTCTCCCCTGATGGCTATCTGCACCTGCATTATTTCATGATACAGCCCTGTGAGTGAATCTACATCAAGAGGCTTGAGAAAAAGCGGATTAACCGTCACATAGCCGTCGGCTATATCATACGCCATGGCCTTAAGGCTTTTCCCTCTTATGCTACTGGCTGGCATCTTCTGCCCTTTTTCTCACAAATATCCTTGATACAAGGATACCTACTTCGTAAAGGACTATTATGGGTACAGCCATCAGAGTCTGATTAAACACATCAGGAGTCGGAGTGAGCACGGCGGCTAAGATAAAAGCAACCAATACGGCATATTTTCTGTTCTTTGCAAGCGTCCCTGTAGTTACAATCCCCATGCGCGTAAGAAATATTATAACAATGGGCAATTCAAAGACAGCTCCGAATGCGAGTATAAACTTAAGGCAGAAATCCACATACTGGCCCACAGAGAGCATAGGCATAAGGACATCGCCTAACTTATAGGTCAGAAGAAATCCCATTGCAAACGGCAGCACAATGAAAAAACAAAAAAATGCGCCTGCTATAAAGAGCCCTGTAGCTGAAATGACAAACGGGAGTACATATTTTTTTTCCCTTGTAAGCAGTCCCGGCGAAATAAACTTCCACAACTGGTAAAAGATTACAGGCAAAGCAAGCAGCAGAGCGGCCACAAATGACACCTTCATGCTCATCCAGAAGGCCTCGGCAGGCGCCAGAAACACAAGCTTCGTACTCTGGGAAAGCTTCTCCTGAGGGATAATACTGATAAAAGGATTGTTCATAGAAAAGGACAGGTTGTATTTGAGCGGAAACATTATGGATTTGAAAATCTCTTCGGAATAATTGAATGCAATAATAAAAGCTATCAGCAAGGCAACAAGGGATATGGTTATCCTCTTTCTGAGCTCGCCGAGATGTTCTGTAAGGGGCATTCTTTCACTTTCCATATTCCTCACCGCGCATGAACAGAAAGCCTATTTTTTTGAAATATGCCCGCT
>QZJQ01000014.1 GCA_003599795.1 Nitrospiraceae bacterium | reverse complement strand
TATGCCGCGCCGCAGGGATTGTTGTGCTTCAGGATTACAGCGGCAGGTTTGCCCATGAGATATTTCATAATGTTGAGTCCGTTATCAAGGTCTGTGAGATTTGTCTTGCCAGGATGTTTGCCTGCCTGAATCATGTCTTTTTCCGTGATGCTGCTTACAAGGCCGTTGCCGGCATTGATATACTCGCATCCTCCGAGAGCCAGATTGCCGTTTACAAGCTCATATAGAGCTGCCTGCTGGTCAGGGTTTTCTCCGTAGCGCAATCCCTTCTCAATAACCTCGCCTGTTTTTTCATCAGGAATCTTCCATGCCCGCTTTTTGTAAACAAGCGTCTGCCCGCCGAATTTTATTGTCATATCATCAGGAAAATTGTCATCCATAATAGTGCGGTACATTTTTTTAAGTTCAGACATATTGCCTCCTCGGGATTAAAAAATAGGTGTAGATATAATAACAGAACAGAGAGAGATGAGGAAAGAATTTTTAAAATCTGTTAGGATTTCAATAATGAAAAAAATCGGATTAATCTATGACGACATATTCCTCAAGCATGAAACTCCTGAATGGCATCCTGAGTGCAAAGAAAGATTAATCGCAATTATTGATGCGCTTAAATCTTCAGAGCTTTGGGACAAGCTCATTCACATAAAACCGCGCAAGGCTGATTTCAAGGATATAGAGGCTGTTCATACGCACGATTATATTGAGAGGCTTAAGGGGATGAAAACCGGCTATGCCGACCCTGACACATACATATCAGTGAATAGCCTTGAGGCTGCACTCTATGCGGCAGGCGCTGTAATGGAGGCCATAGACAGATGCAATAAAGGAGAAATTGAGAGGGCCTTCTGCACTGTGAGGCCTCCGGGGCATCATGCAGAGGCAGACAGGGCGATGGGCTTCTGCATATTCAATAATGTCGCAGTCGGTGCGCGGTATGCGCAGAAAAGAGGATACAAAAAAATATTCATCATAGATTTTGACGTGCATCACGGTAACGGCACGCAGCATATGTTTGAGGAAGATGACACTGTCTTTTATTTCAGCACCCATCAATATCCGCATTATCCTGGCACGGGAAATGAAACCGAAACAGGCAGGGGAAAAGGCAAAGGGTTCACATACAACATGCCGATGAAACACGGCGCAGGCGATAGAGAATATTTTTCAGCTTACAATGACGTTCTGCCTAATCTTGTGAAAAAGTTTGAACCTGACATGATTCTCGTGTCAGCGGGCTATGACATCCGCGCCGAAGACCCGCTGTCAGGCATAAGGGTTTCTGACGAAGGAATAAGAGGAATTGTGGACAGCATATTGTCATGCGCAGAGGTTCCTGTTATTTTTGCTCTTGAAGGGGGTTATGATTTGCAGGCGCTCGGCAAGTCGGTTTTACTGACAATCAAAGAGATGCTAACATAGTCCGAATTACTCTTTAATCCTCTTAAAAACCAGGCAGGCGTTTGTTCCGCCAAAACCGAACGAATTGGACATGACACAGTTGACGTCCATCTTCCTTGCCTTATGCGGCACATAATCCAGGTCGCACTGAGGGTCGGGATTATCAAGGTTTATTGTCGGCGGCACAATATTGTCTCTCATGGATAAAATACATACAACAGCCTCAACTCCTCCTGCAGCGCCAAGCAGATGCCCTGTCATGGATTTCGTTGAACTCACCGCAAGCTTGTAAGCATGGTCTTTAAACACCGTCTTTATAGCAATGCTCTCAAGCTCATCCCCGTATTTTGTGGATGTGCCGTGCGCATTTATGTAGTCAACTTCTGAAGTTTCAATTCCCCCGTCTTTTAAAGCAATGGCCATGCACCGCGCAGCGCCCTCCCCTTCTGGAGCAGGGGAAGTCATATGGTAAGCGTCAGCTGTCATTCCATATCCGGCAATCTCGGCATATATTCTGGCGCCCCTTGAGCGTGCATGCTCAAGGCTCTCAAGCATCATTATGCCAACGCCTTCTCCCATCACAAAACCGTCCCTGTCCACGTCAAACGGCCTGCTTGCCTTTT
The DNA here is from genome assembly GCA_003599795.1 of Nitrospiraceae bacterium. GTDB lineage: Bacteria > Nitrospirota > Thermodesulfovibrionia > Thermodesulfovibrionales > UBA1546 > UBA1546. Next base: position 14,934 of record QZJQ01000014.1, on the reverse strand, counting down.
CAGGCTCGTCGTTTCGCGTGGAAAGCGCCTTCATCGCATTGAACCCGCCGATTCCCATCGGCGTTATAACGGATTCAGTTCCGCCTGCAATCATGGCGTCAGCGTCCCCTCTCTGAATTATCTTGAAGGCGTCTCCTATTGAATGGCTGCCTGTAGCGCATGCGGTTGCAACAGCAGAATTCGGGCCCTTTGCGCCGTGCCTCATGGATATATGTCCGCCTGCGAGGTTTATTATCAGCATGGGGATAAAGAAAGGCGTTATTCTTCTGGGGCCTTTCTCAAGGAGAACAGAATGGTAATATTCAATTGCCGGCAGGCCGCCCATGCCTGAGCCGATTATCACGCCGACCCTCTCGGCATTGCTGTCCGTTATCTTTAACTCCGAATCCTTTACAGCCATATCTGAAGCTGCAATGGCAAGATGGATAAAGCGGTCCATCTTTTTTATTTCTTTAGGCTCTATATAATCCTCAGGGTTGAACCCTTCTATCTCGCCCGCTATCTGCGTTGCAAAAGCCGAAGCGTCAAACCGGGTCAGTTTTCTTATCCCTGACCTGCCTTCAATTAGCCCTTTCCAGCTTTCTTCAACGCCTATCCCAACCGGCGTGATAAGGCCCACACCGGTTACAACAACTCTTCTTTTTTCCATTAAGCTTTTTTAGTGTTGATATACGCTATTGCGTCCTTGACCTTTGTTATCTTTTCAGCGTCCTCGTCAGGAATCTCAATATTGAATGCTTCTTCAAATGCCATTACGAGTTCAACCGTATCCAGCGAGTCTGCGCCGAGGTCTTCAACAAAGGACGCCTCAGGTGTAACCTCAGCGGCATTGACCCCAAGCTGTTTTGATATAATCTCTTTTACCTTTTCTTCTACCATTAAAACACCTCCAAAGTTAAATTCAAAATTTAAAACTCAAAATGCAAAATTAAGGAATCCCGTAATTTTGATTTTTGCATTTTGCACTTTCAATTTTTATTCACATATACATCCCGCCGTTGACATGTATCACCTGCCCAGTTATATAACCTGCATCAGGCGATGCGAGAAATACAACGGCATTGGAAACATCATCCGTCGTGCCAAACCTGCCAAGAGGAATCGCCCTCTTCATCTCCTCCTTAACATTTTCAGGCAGGGCCTCGGTCATGGCAGTTGTTATAAAACCCGGCGCAACTGCATTCGCGGTAATTCCCCTGCTCGCATATTCTTTTGCAGTAGTCTTTGTCAGCCCGACTATTCCTGCCTTTGATGCGCTGTAATTTGCCTGTCCGGGGTTCCCCATAAAAGCAACCACTGACGATATATTTATAATCCTTCCGTATCTCTGTTTCGCCATTATTTTAACCGCTTCTTTAGAACACAAGAACACGCTCTTCAGGTTAATATTAATCACAGCATCCCAGTCTTCTTCCTTCATCCTCATTATGAGCCCGTCTCTTGTTATGCCGGCATTGTTTACGAGAATGTCTATTTTACCATACTCTTTTGCTATCTCTCCGAATACCCTCGCCACTTCTTCCGCTTTTGAGACGTCAAGCCCGATTCCGGTTGATTTAACGCCCAGCTTTTCCAGCTCTGCCGCCGTCCCCTGCGCCTGCTCGGCGCTGATGTCGGCAATAACTATATTGACGCCTTTCCTTGCAAGTGCCTCGGCTATTGTCTTTCCTATCCCTCGCGCTCCGCCTGTAATTACCGCCACCTGATTCTTAAAATCCATTAATCCCTCCAATCAAAAAAACCGGCTATAATTCTAACAGAGAGCCCTGTTTATTTTCCAGTCCCCACAGAAAGGCAGTATAAAATTTACAGATGAATCCTATCTCACAATAGCAAAAAAACAGGCGCAATATATGTTATAATTTGAAATTGTAATGCACTATCTTATCACAGCAGTCTGATTTTTATGAAGAAAAAAATGCGCAAAAAAATAAAGAAGGCTATATTCCCCGCAGGCGGGCTCGGCACAAGGTTTTTGCCGGCGACAAAGGCTTCGCCCAAGGAGATGCTTCCGATTGTTGATAAGCCAATGATACAGTATGCGATAGAAGAAGCCATCGCGTGCAATATTGAAGAGTTCATAATAATCACGGGCAAATATAAGCGCGCCATTGAAGACCACTTTGACTCGGCATACGAGCTTGAAGAAAATCTCAGGAAGACTGACAAGAAAAAACTTCTTGCCGAAATAACAAAGCTCAACCATTTGAATTTCGCATACATAAGGCAGAAGGCAGCACTGGGCCTCGGGCATGCAATCCTTTGCGCAAGGCCGTTTGTAAAAGATGAGCCTTTTGCGGTGCTGTTAAGCGACGACGTAATCGCTCCGGAAGAAACACTGCTCGGGGATATGCTGAAACTGTATGAAAAACTCGGCGGCCCGATACTTGCGCTTGAAGAAGTTCCGATGACAGAAATACATAAGTACGGCGTAATAGAGGGGAAACCCTGCGGCAACGGCATATATAGAATCAGCGACCTTGTTGAAAAGCCTGCAAGGCAAAAAGCGCCGTCCAACCTTGCAATAATCGGCAGATACATTCTCACGCCTCAGATATTCGGGCTGCTTGAGGAACTGCCGCCGGGCAGGGGCGGAGAAATACAACTTACGGACGGACTAAAAAAACTTCTCAAGAAAGAACCCATTTACGGGTATCTTTTTAAAGGCAGCCGCTATGACGCAGGAGACAAATTCGGTTATCTTAAGGCAACGGTCAACTTCGCCCTGAAAAATCCGGAGGTCTCAAAGCCGTTTGCCGAATATCTGTCTGATGTAGCGGCAATGATTAAAAAATAACGGGTTAGGAGATAATAATGGCAAGAGCAGCGGAAAAAGAAGAAAAAGAAAAAGAGATTGAAATTCCTCAAAGCCTCCCCGTGCTTCCTATAAGAGACATAGTGGTCTTTCCTTATATGATACTCCCTCTTTTTGTGGGAAGGGAAATGTCCATAAAGGCTATAGAACATGCGCTTGGCACAAACAAGATGATTATGCTTATTGCACAGAAAGACCTTAATGCCGAGAATCCGTCGCCTTCCGACCTCTACCATGTAGGCACCGTAGGGCTCATAATGAGAATGCTCAAACTCCCTGACGGCAGAGTCAAGGTGCTTGTACAGGGGCTGACAAAGGCAAAGGCAGTGAAATTCCTCAAGGAAGAGCCCTTCTTCACGGCAAGCATAGAAAAAATAACAGATACCCAGCCTGAAGAAATAACAATAGAGACCGAAGCTGTAATGAGAACCGTGAAGGAGCAGATTGACAAGACAGTTTCCCTCGGCAAAACAATACTCCCTGATATCATGATTGTGATTGAAAATCTTGAAGACCCCGGAAAGCTTGCCGACCTCATCGCCTCAAATATCGGACTAAAAACAGACCAGGCGCAGGAAGTGCTTGAGATAACAGAGCCTGTGCAGAGGCTGAAAAAAGTCAGTGAAATACTGGGCAGGGAAATAGAACTTCTTACGGTCCAGCAGAAAATCCAGACAGAAGTCAGGGGTGAGATAGACAAGAATCAGAGGGAATATTTTCTCAGAGAGCAGCTTAAGGCTATACAGAAAGAGCTCGGCGACATTGATGAGCGTTCAGAAGAAATAAAAGAATTCAAGAAAAAGATTTTGGAAGTAAAGATGCCTGAAAAAGTTCAAAAAGAGGCTGAGAAGCAGCTCAAGCGCCTTGAGAAGATGCATCCTGACAGCGCCGAAGCCGGGACAGTCCGGACCTATCTTGAATGGATGGTTGAACTGCCGTGGTCCAAACAGACAAAAGACAATCTTGACATAAAAGCGGCAAAAAAAGTCCTTGATGACGACCACTATGACTTAGAAAAGGTAAAAGAGCGCATACTTGAATATCTAAGCGTAAGAAAACTGAAAAAAGAAAAGATGAAAGGCCCTATACTCTGTTTTATAGGCCCTCCGGGAGTCGGGAAAACATCGCTGGGAAAATCCATTGCAAGGTCGCTCGGAAGGGAATTCGTCCGCATGTCTCTGGGCGGCGTCAGAGATGAAGCAGAGATACGGGGGCACAGAAGGACCTATGTCGGCGCGCTTCCGGGCAGGATGATACAGGGCATAAAAACAGCAGGAACAAACAATCCGGTATTCATGCTTGACGAGATAGACAAGATTGGGACGGACTTCAGGGGAGACCCGTCATCAGCGCTTCTTGAAGTGCTGGACCCTGAGCAGAACAACACCTTTGTGGACCATTACCTTACGGTTCCTTTTGACCTCTCAAGGGTGATGTTCATAACAACGGGGAACCTTGTTGACACAATACCCGGGCCTTTGCGCGACAGAATGGAGATAATCCATCTTTCCGGGTATACGGCAGAGGAAAAGCTCGGCATTGCAAAAAATTATCTTGTCCCGAAACAGCTTGAAGAACATGGAATAACAGACAAAGTATTGAGGATAACGGATTCAGCGGTTCTCACTGCAATATCGCAGTACACAAGAGAGGCCGGCGTCAGAAACCTTGAAAGGGAAATAGCTAATATCTGCAGAAAAGTCGCTAAGAAAATAGCAGAGGGAAAACAGAAAAAATTTCTTATAACAGGGAGAAACCTGCATAAATTTCTCGGCATCCCCAAATACCTTCTGGAAGAAGAGATGGAAAAAGACCAGACCGGAGTTGCAACCGGCCTTGCTTGGACCGAGTCGGGCGGCGACATAATCTATGTTGAGGCTACTACCATGAAGGGCAAGGGCAGCCTCACGCTGACAGGCCAGCTCGGAGATGTTATGAAAGAGTCTGCACAGGCGGCTTTAAGCTATGTCCGCTCAAAGGCTAAACTGCTTGGCATAAAGGACGATGTCTTCGCAAAAACAGATTTGCACATACATGTCCCTGCAGGCGCAACGCCAAAAGACGGGCCTTCGGCAGGCATAACAATGGCAACTGCAATTGCATCCGCGCTTACGGGCAAGCCTGTAAGAAAGGATTTGGCAATGACAGGCGAAGTGACCTTGAGGGGAAGGGTGCTTCCTATAGGCGGGCTGAAAGAGAAGGCTCTTGCCGCAAAGAGAATGGGCATAAAACATATCGTTATACCAAAAAGAAATAAAAAAGACCTTGAGGATATTCCGAAATATGTGAAGAAAGACATGACATTCATCTTTGCCGACATAATGGATGATGTGCTTAAAGCAGCGCTGAAGAAAAAATGAAACTTTCTGACACCGGCGAATTATCCCTTCTGAAAACAATCCGCAGAAGATTTGCCGTAAAATCAAAAGACATCATCGCGGGCATAGGCGATGACACGGCAGTAATAAAACCCTCGGGCAGGAATTTACTGGCAACCACCGACATGATGGTTGAAGGCATTCATTTTGACCTGAACCTGACAACGCCATATCAGCTCGGATTTAAACTCGTATCCGTAAATGTCAGCGACATCTATGCAATGGGCGGAAGGCCTCAATACCTTTTGCTTGATATTGCATTGAACAAAAATACGGAGCAGTCATTTGTTGACAGATTTTTCGACGGCATACGTGATGCAATGAGGTCATACGGAGTCTTTCTCATCGGCGGAGACATTTCTTCCTCAAGAAAAGATATGGTCTTTGCCGCAACGCTCATAGGCGATGCGAAAAAGCATATAAAACGCTCGGGCGCAAAGCCCGGGGACAGGATATATGTAACGGGGCATCTCGGCGATTCTGCATGCGGGCTGGAAATCTTAAAAAAAGCTGTCAGTTGTCTCTCCTCGGCGAGTCGCCCGAGGCGACAGTTGTCAACTGTCAGCAGGAAACTAAATGCCAAAGACTATCCGATAATCAGTAAATTCAAAAAAATGGGATTAACATGGGATACCATCTATCCAATGATAGAGCGGCATTTAATGCCGATTGCAAGAAATCCGAAAGGGTTCGCTGAATATGCTACTTCAATGATTGACTTAAGCGACGGGCTGTTTATTGACCTCTCAAGGCTCTGCGATGAAAGCAAAACCGGCGCAAAGATATTTATAGAACGCATCCCGGTTTCCAGCAAGATGAGAACCACATCTTCCCTGCTTGGGCTGGATGCCATAAAACTGGCCTGCTCAGGCGGAGAAGACTATGAACTGCTTTTCACGGCGCCGTCAAATAAAAAAATCAACGCCGTATATATCGGTGACATTGTAAAATCAGGGAGAAAAATCATAGATACAAACGGCAGAGAGAAAAAGTTCTCTGCATCCGGATACAAACACTTTGAAAATCAAAGATAGTGTTAAAAACATTTTATCCGTCAAGGATTCCCCTCACAGGCTGGCTATTGCCTTTGCCCTGGGTGTTTTCATAGGCGTATCTCCGCTGCTGGGCATTCACACAATACTCGGAATTGCTTTCGCGTGGCTCTTCAATCTTAACAGGATTGTCACCATCACAGGCGTATATATAACAAACCCGTGGACTATAGTGCCTATCTATACCTTCAGCACTTATATCGGCGCAAAATGCCTCGGCATAAAACAAATGCTTCCTGAAATAGACTGGGCGCAAATCACATTCGGCAACTTCGGGCATGAACTGAAACCCCTGCTCCTGCCTTTTGTTTTTGGCACACTGCTGATTGGTTTCATTTCCGCTGTCATCAGTTATTTTATTGTTTACTATGCGGTGAAAAAGGCGCATTCCCATGTCACATAAGTTTTCTCTTATAAACCTCGGCTGCCCGAAAAACCTTGTTGACTCTGATAACCTTGCGGAGAAACTCATCAGCAGCGGATTATCCCGCGTTGATAATCCTGAAAATGCGGACCTGCTTTTCATCAACACATGCGGTTTTATACAAGACGCAAAAAAAGAGTCAATAGAAGAAATACTGAAACTTGCCGAGATAAAGAAGGGGCAGAAAAAGATGCAGGATGCAGGATACATGATGCAGGATAAAAAAAATCGTGCATCGTGCATCGTGAATCATGAATCAAAAGACAATAATAAGAAGCTGATTGTCTTCGGATGCCTTGCAAAAAGATACAGAGACGAACTGACAAAAGAGATTCCTGATATAGACGCCATATTCGGGGTCGGAGAGGATGAAAGGATAATTGAGTACTGCAAGGGAATACGAGGGTTAAGGGGTCTCACCTCAGGCGAGTCGCCGAGGAGACAAGGGGTCAAGGGGTCAAGTAAAACAATGATTCATTCTCTCGAACCCTCGAACCCTCGAACCCTCGAACCCGTTCGCCCTTACTCCTATCTCAAAATTGCGGAAGGCTGCAGCAGGAAATGCGCATACTGTGTTATCCCCTCAATCAAAGGAAAATACAAGAGCGTCACACCCGATGAGATTCTTAAAAAGGCAGACAGCCGTATAAACGCAGGAGTAAAAGAACTTATTCTCATTGCTCAGGATACTGCTTCCTACGGCAAAGAGTTCAAAGGATATGACATCGCCGCTCTACTTAAAGACCTCTGTTTAATAAAAGGTGATTTTTGGATACGGCTCTTATACGCCTACCCTGCATCAATAACCGATTCTCTTCTATCAGTCATCGCCGGAGAAGAAAAAATATGCAAATACCTTGATATACCCTTCCAGCACTCTGAGGACAGAATCCTCAAGCTCATGAAAAGAGGAGGCAGCAGAAAGGGGCATCTGGACCTCATCAGGAAAATCAGGAGGGCAATTCCTGATATGGCCCTAAGAACGACATTCATCGCTGGATTTCCGACCGAGACAGAAGATGAATTCAACTCTATGATGGATTTTATAGAAGAAGCGCAATTTGACAGGCTTGGCGCTTTTAAATATTCAAAAGAAGAAGGCACGCCTGCCGCACAGCTCAAAGGCCACTTATCAGAAGAAGTAAAGAACAGAAGATTTGATACAATAATGCGGCGGCAGGCAGATATATCCCTGAAGAAAAACAAGGCATTGATTGGCAGGAGATTTAAGGCTCTAATTGACGAAATTGACAACGGGATAGCCGTCGGAAGATTATATTCCCATGCGCCTGAGATAGACGGAGTGGTGATTATAGAGGATACAAGATACAGGATGCAGGATTCAGGATACAAAACACAAGATAAAAGAAATCGTGCATCGTGCATCGTGCATCATGCATCTTTGAAATTAAAGATTGGCGCTTTCGTCACTGTGGAGATTACCGATGTTTATGATTATGATTTGAAAGGGACTATCGTAATATGAAAAAAATTCCGTGGCTGCACATAGTTCTTTTTATTGCTACTTTTTTTTCAACTCTTTCAGTTGGCGCACTTCAGACACAAACGATAGAAGATATAATTAAAACTCCGTTAAAAATAACAGCCGGACTGCCGTTCTCGCTTACCCTTATGCTTATACTTCTCTGCCATGAACTGTCGCATTATATCGCCTCCAGAAAGCATAGAGTGAGGGCAACCCTGCCCTATTTCATCCCCGCGCCTACACTAATCGGAACACTCGGAGCATTTATAAAAATGAAATCTCCCATCACAACAAGAGAGGCACTTATAGACATTGGCGCATCAGGCCCGATAGCAGGCTTTATAGTCTCGCTTATTGCAGTTGTCATAGGACTTCCGCTCTCCAAGATAATAGCCGCAAAAGGACTGGAAGGCAGTCTCGCTCTCGGAGACTCTCTGCTTTTCTCTCTGCTTTCGCGGTTAATTCTGGGCGAACTGCCGGAATCATACGATATTCTTTTGCACCCCATTGCATTTGCAGGCTGGATAGGGTTCTTTGTAACTGCGTTAAATCTTATTCCCGTAGGCCAGCTTGACGGAGGGCATATTGCTTATGCCTTATTAGGCGGAAAACATGAGAACCTGTCAAAGATACTGGTACTTTCCATGCTGATACTCGGCTTCTTATTCTGGGATGGATGGATTATATGGGCCATACTGCTTATTATTCTCGGCCTGAGGCATCCGCCTGTCCTCTACTGGGAAACGCCTCTGGACAGAAGAAGAAGGCGCATAGGCTGGATTACGGCAATAATATTCATCCTGACATTTATACCCGTGCCGTTTAAGGTAATGATATAATAATTCCCCTTGATTTTTATTGCTGTTTAAATCAAAATAAACAAAATAGTTAAGAGTTGAGAGTTAAAAGTTAAGAGTAAGATGAGTCCAGTAGCCCAGTAGCCCAGTAGAGCAGCAGTGCAGTAGTGCAGTAGTGCAGTAGTAAAAATCTGTTGCTCTGTTGCTCTGTTGATTCCTTCACTTTTAACTTTACACTTTTAACTTTAAACTTTTTCGCCTCAGGCGAACCCGTCCGGGGCGGGCAACTTTTAACATACAAACCAAAAGGAGACCCTCAAATGAAAGTAATTCTCAAGGAAGACGTAAAGAATCTCGGCAAGATAGGCGATATAGTCAATGTCGCCGAAGGACATGCAAGAAATTTCCTTATCCCCAAAAAACTTGCAGTGGAGGCAGTCACTGGAAATATAAAGGAGCTTGAACACCAGAAAAAGGTGATTCAGGAAAAGGCAAAGAAAGAGAAGAACTCGGCTCAGGCGCTTTCGGAGAAAATATCATCGCTTAACCTGCTCATTAAGGCAAAGGCAGGCGAAGAAGAAAAGCTTTTCGGCTCCATAACCTCCATGGACATTGCCGCAGCGCTTAAAAATGAAGGTATTGACATAGACAAGAAAAAAATATCGGTGGAAGAGCCTATTAAAAGGCTCGGCTCTTACACTGTAGGCGTAAAGGTTCACCCTGAGATAACAACACAACTGACAATTACTGTAGCCGCGCAATAATGAAGAACACAGACCTTTCAACGAGCAAGCTGCCGCCCCAGAACATTGAGGCGGAGCAGTCCGTGCTCGGCGCAATCCTGATAGAAAATGATGCCTTCCCAAAAATCATTGAGCTTATCACGCGCGAAGATTTTTACAGGGAATCTCACAGGAAAATTTTTGACGCCATGATAGAGCTCTTTGAAAAAAATGAGCCGATAGACCTGGTGACAATCGCGGAGGAGCTGAGGAAAAGAAACGACATTGACGCTGTCGGCGGCGAAGAATATCTTTCCACGCTTGCAAGCCAGGTCCCGACTGCCGCCAACATAAAATATCATTCAAAGATTATCCATGAGAAAGCCCTCATGAGGTCGCTTATAAAATCCGCCTCTGAAATTGCAGGCAAGGTTTACGAAGACAATATGGACGCAGACGAACTTGTTGATAATGCGGAAAGAATAATCTTCAACATATCGGACAAGCGGATAAAGGCGTCCTTTGTAACTTTGAAAGACCTGATAAAGGGCAGTTTTGAAACTATAGAATACCTCTATGACAAAAAGAGCGCAATAACAGGCGTTGCGTCAGGATTTACCCAGTTGGATGAGCTGACATCGGGATTTCAGAGGGGCGACCTGATAGTGATAGGCGGAAGGCCTTCTATGGGGAAAACTGCGTTCAGCCTGGATATTGCCCGTCAAGTTGGTGTTGAGCTGAAAGAACCGGTCGCGATATTCAGCCTGGAAATGTCAAAAGAGCAGCTGGCACTGAGAATGCTCTGCTCAGAGGCAAGAGTTGATTCCAACAGCGTAAGAAAAGGGTTCATAAGAAAAGAGGACTGGAGCAAACTCACCAATGCCGCAGGCAGGCTCACTGAGGCGCCTATTTTCATAGATGATTCTTCAAACATAAATGTCCTTGAAATGAGGGCTAAAGCACGGCGGCTTAAACTTGAACACAAGGGCTTAAGCCTGATAGTTGTTGACTATCTCCAGTTGATGAGAGGCAAAGGAGGTTTTGACAAGAACAGGGAACAGGAAATCTCCGAGATATCCCGCTCTCTCAAGGGGCTTTCCAAAGAACTGCAAGTGCCTGTTATTGCGCTGAGCCAGCTGAACAGAGGTGTGGAACAAAGGCACGACAAGAGGCCTAATCTCTCTGATTTGAGGGAATCAGGCGCAATAGAGCAGGATGCGGACGTCATAATTTTCCTTTACAGGGATGAATTCTACAATAAAGATTCTCACGATAAGGGGAAAGCGGAAATCAACGTTGCAAAGCAGAGGAACGGGCCGACCCGAACAATCAACCTCGCCTTCTTCCCTCATTACACAAGGTTTGAAAATTACAGCGACAGGGAATACGGCGAAACAGAAGAGGTTTTCTGATTCATAAGATAGAGGAGGACTGTCTTTGAGCGGTTTTTTTGACAGCAATTCCTTTAGTATAGATTCTAATATAAAAGCGGACAAAACCTCGGAGTCCCGATTTTATCGGGACGAGAATGAGCGAAAAGATTGCCCTCCTCTATCAGCAGGGTTAAGGAAAGCATGAAAAGGTCTCCCGCAGTTGCAGGACAGTTCTATCAGGGCACAGCATCAAAACTGACGCAGCAGGTCAGGCAATACATAAACATCAATGCCGTAAAAGAACACGCAATCGGAATACTCTCTCCTCACGCAGGGCTCATATACTCAGGCTCTGTTGCAGGAGAAGTGTACTCGGCAATTGAGTTTCCCAAGACATTTGTCCTGCTCGGACCCAATCATACGGGGCTCGGGCCAAAAATCTCCATGATGGCGTCAGGCGAATGGGAAATACCGACAGGCGTTTTTTCAGTAGATGAAAAACTTTCGCGGAAAATAGCCTCAAATACGCCGATAATTTCAACTGACGCGAATGCGCATACCTTTGAACATTCACTTGAGGTGCAGCTTCCGTTCATAGCTTATTTTTCCACAGAGCCGAAGATCGTGCCCATTACAGTAATGTCAGTCTCTCTTGAAGAATGCCGCATGCTCGGCGAAGGAATCGCAAAATCAATACAAAGCGTTATTGCGTCAAGCGTTGAGCGTTATAGCGTTGTCATAGTTGCAAGCTCTGATATGAGCCATTATGTGGCTGATGACGTCGCAAGGCAGAAAGACAAAAAAGCAATAGAAATGATTAAATCCCTTAACCCTGAAGGGCTTTACACTGTTGTATCAAGGGAGAGAATTTCAATGTGCGGCTATCTTCCGGCAACAATAATGCTCTTTGCGGCAAAGGCTCTCGGAGCCATTGAGGCACGGCTCATCAAATACTCCACATCAGGCGAAGTCAGCGGAGACTATGACCAGGTGGTTGGCTACGCAGGAATGATAGTGAAGTAAGAAAAGAGCTGGCGGGGTGGACGGGGCTCGAACCCGCGACCTCCGACGTGACAGGCCGGCGTTCTAACCAGCTGAACTACCACCCCAACAAACACGTTATAGCGTTCGGCGTTGTGCGTTATTGCGCTCGCCATTTTTCTCCTGCGCCATAACGCTTCACGCTATAACCCTCTACGCAAATGGTAGGCGGAACAGGGATCGAACCTGTGACATCAGCCTTGTAAGGGCTGCGCTCTCCCAGCTGAGCTATCCGCCCGAAAAGAGACTAATATTAAACTACATAGGGATATACTTTGTCAAATATCTATGATAAAATGAAACAGGATGCAAGATACAAGATACAAGATAAAAAATTCAGGATGCAGGATTCAGGATGCAGGATTCAGGATAACTGATAAAAAAACTATCATGCATCGTGTATCGTGTATCATGTATCATCAGAAAAGTCGTGCATCATGCATCGTGCATCATGACAGCAAAGGCTTTTCCCTCATTGAAACAATAATGGTAATGGTCATTGCAGTCATTCTTGCTGCCGTGGTTGCAGTCAGATGGAGCCCTTTTGACACTATCAAACTCAACAGCGCAACAAGAAAAGTCGCCGCTGACATCAGATACGCACAGAAAGTCGCAATCTCAACTCAGGCAAGGGCAGCAATTGAATTTACAGGAACCGGATATAACGTATATCAGAACTTCGCATCTCTTATTCTCGCCCCAAATCCCGGTGACCCATGCTCGGACAGCGGAGGAAATTTCCGCGTAGATTTTAGTGCATCCAGGTGCAGTAATTTCAGCAGCGTAACAATAACGCCGCCAGCCACTAATCCGCTCTATTTCAACTCCCTCGGCACTCCTGTTAATGCGGCGGGCGCAGCTGTCGGCAACCAGACTGTAACCGTCACTTATAACGGCAGCAGCGCAATAACAATAGAAGAAGGCACAGGAAGGGTGAGCATTCCATGAGCAAGATACAGGATTCAGGATTCAGGATTCAGGATAAAAGACATCCTGCATCGTGCATCATGCATCATGATAAGAGTGGCTTTTCCCTCATTGAGATAATCATGATAATCCTAATCGTCTCAATTGCAATCCCTGGCCTTTTGCTAATGCTGGGCGGAGAAGCAGGGCGCGGGGTTGAGCCCGAGCTAAGAATCACTGCAACAAATATAGCGCAGCAGTTACTGGACCAGATAGTTACAAAATGCTGGGATGAGACAGCAGTATTAGGGGGCGCTTGCACCGGGTCACTAATAGCATATACCGCATTGGAAATTGACGGAGCTCCTGAAGTAGCAATGAGCCTTACAACTTATGATGATGTGGATGACTATACTGCAGGAGTTCCTGCTGTAACTGTCAACGGAATATCTTACTCAAGAAGCGTTCAGGCATGCTATGTTCCATTCGACAACCTAACTACTGCCACTTGCAACACAACCTCCGCAACAGGCACTGATTATAAACGCATAGCAGTAACAGTCGCCCGCGACAACACTTCTGTCACGCTTACAACAGTGGTGACGAATTACTAAGAGGATACATGATACAGGATACAGGATACAGGATACAGGATAAAAGACATCGTGCATCATGCATCGTGCATCATGACAGCAAAGGCATTACCCTCATTGAACTCGTAATCGTAATGGTGCTGATAGCCATTGTTGCCGTTGTCGTGGCTAATGCGCTGTCCACAGGCATTGACGCTTTTTTCACAACAGACAACCGAAAAGAAGCTCTTGATCAGGCAAGGGTTGCAATGGACCGGATGGCAAAGGAGATAAGAAATTTACCAAACAGCGCAGGCGTAATAGCATCAGGCAGCCCTCAGCTCTGCTTCTCAATGTTAGACGGCACAAACAATCCGGTAACTGTAAATTACAGCTATTCAAATCCCAATATCAGACGCGAGTCACCGAGCGCAGCATGCACTCCCGGCAACGGGCAAACCCTTGCAACAAGCATTACCTCTTTTTCCTTTGAATATATTCAGGCAGATGGCGCTTCTGCCGCCACATTTTCTTCTGTCACCACAAAAAGAATCAGGATAACTGCGATATCAACAGTTTCAAACGAAATCGTTGAGCTTACGACAGAGGTCTGGCCGAGGAATTTGAATTAAACATTGTGATATAATTTTTGTATGAAACATAAACGATTAAACACATCAGGCCTTTCCATTGTTGCGACTGTGATGGTGTTGATGATACTTGCCCTTTTTGCCGCTGCTGCTGTCTCTCTTGTAACAACCGCAGCAGGCACGGGAATTCAGGAAGAACGCGGCACTCAGGCGTTTTACATTGCCGACGGAGGAATGCAGTATACTCTCAAGAAAAACACTTATCCATATTATGATGATTCTGCTTCGTCCATAAATCTCGGTGACGGCTCGTTCACTGTCACTGTTCCAACGCTTACTTCAAATGCAGCCATAGGCGACACATCAATCAGCGTGTCTTCAACAGACGGGTTTATCGCAGCGTCTGACGGCAGTTACTGGACGCTGATATGCGGGGTAACAGGCACGCCGAGACCGATAGTCAGAATGAGTTCTGACTGTGAAAAAATAAGCTGCACATCCGCATTTTCAAGCTGCACAAGGGGAAGAGACAGCACATCCTCGGCAAATCACCTCTCAAACGCCGTTGTTATGACATATGCATGGAAGAATTATGCATGGGACACAGTATCAACAACATTGGCGAGAAATTTAGCAAAGGGCGCCAAGTGCAAAAATCCAGCTTCGACGATATGTGTCAACTCAACAAATGGTTTTGCAACATCGGGGTTTATCAGAGTGCATTATGATACTGGAAACAGTAATAATAACGAAGACATTTTCTATGAGGGCACCAGAT
>QZJQ01000046.1 GCA_003599795.1 Nitrospiraceae bacterium | reverse complement strand
TGGGGCAGATGATGAAACCCTGGAGTCGGTAGTAGCCGGACTCCTGCAGCAAACCGGACTTACAGTCTGCACTGCAGAGTCCTGTACGGGCGGCCTGATAGCAAAAAGGCTGACTGATGTCCCCGGGATTTCTAAGAACCTGATGTATGGAATTATTACCTATTCCGATGAGTCCAAGTCCGGGCTTCTAAGTGTCCGGCCGGAAACTATTGAAAAATACGGGGCGGTAAGTGAGGAAACAGCTCTTGAAATGGTCAGGGGCGCCAGGCAGGCCGGGGGCGCTGACCTTTCTGTGGCAGTTACAGGTATTGCCGGGCCCGGAGGGGGTACTCCTGACAAACCGGTAGGGCTGGTCTATGCCGGTTTTTCAGACCGGGATACAACAATTGTCCAGAAATATCTTTTTACGGGCGACCGGGAGGTTATCCGATGGCAGACAGCCAATGCTGTCCTCAATATGATACGGAAATATCTGCTGCATTACCAGAACCGCAGGAGATGAAAATAAACAAAATCAGCTTCATAATTCGCCGGAATCTGTTATAATAGGTGAGTAATCATTAGACCCCTGCTGAGAGGAGATTTTTAGAGACATGTATGAAACTAGGAATTTCGGTACCCTGGAGATAAGCAAAAAGGTGTTTAATGCCATCAGTGACATGGGATTTGAAGAACCCTCACCGATACAGACGGCGGCAATTCCGCTGCTTCTGGAGGGCAGGGATGTTATTGGACAGGCACAGACCGGAACAGGGAAAACAGCCGCTTTCGGCATTCCTATTGTGGAAAAGGCTAACCCCAGGTTCCGGGGTGTTCAGGCCCTTGTGCTTACACCGACCCGTGAACTTGCTATCCAGGTGGCTGAAGAGATAACCAAAATCGGAAAATATCGTGAAATACGGTCCCTGGCTATATACGGGGGACAGTCGATAGACAGGCAGATCCTGGTTCTGAGACGCGGTGTCCATATCGTTGTCGGTACACCCGGAAGGATTCTGGACCATATCAGACGCCGGACCCTCAGGCTGAACAGCCTTAGCTTTGTGGTCCTCGATGAAGCTGATGAGATGCTGGACATGGGTTTTATTGAAGACATTGAATCAATTCTTAAGGAGACACCTGCCCAGAGGCAGTCCCTGCTGTTCTCGGCTACTATGCCAATGGAGATACAGAACCTGGCCCGCAGGTATCTAAATAACCCACAGGTAATTTCAGTAAGCAGGGATGAACTTACTGTCCCGCAGATAGAACAGGTTTTCTATGAAGTCAGGGAGCATAATAAACTGGAGGGGCTCTGCCGGGTGATTGATACATCTGATATCAATCTGGCAATAGTCTTCTGCCGTACCAAAAGGGGTGTGGATGAACTGGTGGCAGGCCTGGAAGCCCGTGGTTACGAGGCTGAAGGACTGCACGGGGACTTGACCCAGACCCAGCGAAACAGGGTAATGAAGAAATTCAGGGAAGGCCAGATAGAAATCCTGGTAGCCACAGATGTTGCGGCCAGGGGGCTGGATATAGAGAATGTCAGTCATGTTATTAACTATGATATTCCCCAGGATCCGGAATCATATGTACACCGCATTGGACGGACGGGACGGGCCGGGAAATCAGGAATAGCCATATCATTTGTAATACCTAAGGAATACCGGCTCCTCAGGCTGATTGAAAAAATGATCAACACAAGAATCCAGAGACGACAGCTACCCACATTTGAGGATGTATTTGAACACCAGAAGGAAATTATTGTGGAACGGCTGACCGGCACTATCCAGAGCAGTGACCTTGATCACTACAGGTCAATAGTTGATGACCTGGCAGGTGAATACCAGGCTTCTGACATTGCCGCTGCAGCCATTAAGCTGGCTTTTGAAATTGAGGGTTCGGACCGGGAGGACAGAGAAGTTTTGGAGGAGAGTGAATTCGGGGATACCGGGGCCCAACCCGGGATGGTCAGGCTGTTCATGAATATTGGCCGGGCCGATGATATCAGGCCTCCGGATATAATCAGGACTGTTGCGGAAGAGGCAGGAATTCCCGGGAAAATAATCGGGGCTATCAAAATTTATGACCGGTTTACTTTTCTGGAAGTACCCAGGGAAGCTGCTGAGAAGGTGCTTTACACCATGCATCGGAATGTAATTAAAGGCAAAAAAATTCACGTTGAGCCAGCCAGGGTTAGGTCAAGGTAGCGGTATTCACAAAGTAAAAAGTTGTTTGAAGGAACGCAACTTTCCAGTTGCTTTTTCTGCCTGTATTTGTTAACCTGTTAAAAAAAGAAGACTTTACAGTGAGGAACGGCGTATGATCAAACAAATCCCGGACTGCCTAAGGAAAAAAGCCATGACAATTACCAATGCCTGGTATGCCCTGCATATGGATTACTGGGACCAGATAGGTGAACTGAAAGGTAATTTTCGGGCCAGATTCGGGATTGACAGGCAGTTATGCTATGAAATGACTATTATAATTTGTGATCATCTAGAAGGGAAAAATGTGACTGGGAGTATTGGTGCCTGGATTGAACGGGCTAATCTGGTCAGTGAAGACTGCCCGGCTACCGAGGAACTGGCTGAGCTCCGTAAAAAACTCCTGATTGAAGTTATAGATAATGAGTTATACTACCTTCAGGAGACAGACAGGATATCCCGGGAAGATATGATTTCTAGCCGGATAGAGATAGAAGGGATTCTTAACCGCGTGAAACACTGGTATCTGGCCAGGCAAAATAATACTCTTAACTGGGCTGGGGTATCAACCACAAATGAAACTTAGTGAATATAAACACAAAAGGAGGATATTTAATGAGTACGGAAAACAATCTTAAATCAGCCTTTGCCGGTGAATCACAGGCCAATCGAAAATATTTGGCATTTGCCAAAAAAGCAGATGAAGAAGGATACCCCGGTGTGGCCAAATTGTTCCGCGCCGCGGCTGAGGCTGAAACAGTCCATGCTATGAGCCAGTTGAGGGCTCTGGGAGCCATCAGGACAACCGCTGAAAACCTTCAGGCGGCCATTGAAGGGGAAACCTATGAATTCACACAAATGTATCCGGGTTTTATAACTGAGGCCGAAAGCGAACAGAAGACACAGGCCAGGCATTCTTTCGAATTGGCCAATGAAGCGGAAAAGGTCCATGCGGCATTATACAAAAAAGCCTTAGAGGCTTTGGAACAGAAGTCGGACACTGAGTACTTCGTATGTGAAATTTGCGGAAATATTGCTTCCGGAAATGCCCCTGATAAGTGTTCCATCTGTGGGGCCCCGTCAACCAAATTCAAGAACATGGGATAGATAATTGTCAATCGCCATTAAGATTATTGTCAAAGCCATTAAAAGGAAGATTGAAATTGGATGCCATCTGACTGAGGATGCAGTTCCTGATATTTTCGTAATTGGAACAGAAGTTTGCCTGTAAAAGATATTTGCCGGCCCTTGATTCAACTTTCTGAACAATGGCCTGAACTATTGAGTAGCCAATACCTGGCAGTTCAACAGAGAATTCCAGCCTTGATGCCGGGGGGATATTTAACAGGCATTCGACAGCCAGGCCATGGAGTCCAATTTCTACTATTGTGCCATAACACCTCTTGTTTTTAAGGGCCGAAATATCAAGGTCTTTATACTGAATGATACTGAATCCTGCCGGGGCCTGAAGCTCCATAGCGGCCTCAAATAAAAAGGCTTTGAAGACCTGGAGGCCCAGCTTTTTTTGCCGCAGTTGTTCAGCCATAATAAATCTGGCAATCCCATCCAGAGTATACCTGTCCGGATTCAAGAAATGAATTCCGTGGTAAAACAAGCCTTCTTTTTGCATCACCCGGACAACCTTTCCGTCAATGAAAAGAGGGCCAATATTTTCCAGTTCATATACCATTTCTACGATATTACCTGCAGGCAGACCTGAAGCGGTTTGCAACTGCAAGCCACCGGTACTTAGGTTTATAACTGTGCCTTCAAACACCCTTGATTTATTTCTCTCATCTGAAAAACTGACAGGTATACTTACATTGACCCGCACACTCCGGCGCCTCTGAAAATAATTTAACTCATTTATTTCCCCGCAATGCAGGAGGACCATGTCATTGTTTTGTTCGGACCGGTGAACGGTGGCTGAAAAGATATACAGGCCAAGGTCATGGGCAAGGAACAGGAAAATGGGTTTCCCCTCGGTAAAAAGGTTGGAATCAGATTCGGCGGTCATTTGAATAACAATAGTGTTGTCCTGTTCCCGACCGGAAATGGTGCCTTTATATACCCTGGCCGATGAGCTGTCTAATTTGTTACGGTCAAGGGCGTAAACCGCTACATCGACTTTTAGGTTAAGATTGTCAATCCCTGGAAAAGCCATTATAACCTCCGTAGATGTGGACTGAAAAAAAATATTCTCTTTTAAAACCGGAATTTCCTGCAATACTTGTTGACAGTCAGTCGGTATTTTGGGTATAATTATTAAAGAAAACCGAACACATGTTTGAGGAGGGTATCTAATGTCAGATAAGGCTAAGGCGCTGGAAATGGCTTTACACCAGATTGAAAAACAGTTTGGCAAGGGCTCGATTATGAAGCTTGGGGAAGCGGCGGCAAATATGCAGCTCGAAGTAATCCCCACCGGAGCATTGAGCCTGGATATAGCTCTAGGGGTAGGGGGTATTCCAAGAGGCAGAGTGGTTGAGATTTATGGGCCGGAGTCTTCAGGGAAGACGACTGTTGCCCTGCATATCCTGGCAGAAGCCCAGAAGATGGGGGGGACAGCTGCCTTTATCGATGCCGAACATGCTCTTGACCCGGCATATGCCAGAAAGCTGGGAGTTGATATAGAGAACTTGTTAGTCTCACAACCTGATACCGGGGAGCAGGCCCTTGAAATTGCTGAGGCCTTGGTCAGGAGCGGAGCTGTTGATGTTATTGTGGTGGATTCTGTTGCAGCACTGGTCCCCAGAGCAGAAATCGAGGGTGAAATGGGTGACTCCCATGTTGGGCTGCAAGCCAGGCTTATGTCCCAGGCACTGCGTAAATTAACCGGGGCAATATCAAAATCCCATTCAATTGCAATTTTTATTAACCAGATAAGAGAAAAGGTAGGGATAATGTTTGGCAATCCTGAAATAACACCTGGTGGCCGGGCACTGAAATTTTATGCCTCTATCAGACTGGAAGTCAGGAAAACAGAAACTATTAAGCACGGTGCCGATATAGTTGGAGTCCGCACCAGGGTTAAGGTGGTTAAAAATAAGGTTGCACCACCTTTTAAACAGGCCGATTTTGATATAATGTACGGTGAGGGCATTTCCCGTGAAGGCAGTATTATTGACATAGCAACTGAGATGAAGATAATTGAAAAAAGCGGCGCGTGGTATTCATATAAGGGTGAACGACTGGGCCAGGGGCGTGAAAATGTTAAAGAATACCTTGGGGATCATATTGAGATTGTCTCAGAAATAGAAGGAAAAGTCAGGGAAGCCCTTAATGTGGGGACTGTCAGCCAGGTTAGTGCGACGGAGGAATAAATCCGGTTCTGCGGAGGAGGAGTTCGCCAGAGCCAAAGAAACTGCCCTCAGGTACATTTCATACCGGCCCAGGACAGTATGGGAAGTCGTGAAAAAACTGACTCAAAAGGGTTATCACCAGGATATTATTTCGCATATAGTGTTATTTCTGAAGGAATACGGTTTCCTGGATGATCAGGAATTCGCGGAGATGTGGCTTAGAAGCAGGACAGGGGAAAAGCCATGTGGCCGTGTAAGAATCTACCATGAAATGATGCGGAAAGGTATAGACAGGGAAATTATTGAAGAGTCCCTGTCTATCATTACGCCAGAAAAAGAAGAAACAATGGCCAGATTGCTTGTGGAAAGAAAATACCACAAAACCGGATTTGACTATAAAAAAATAGAAGGATTTCTTCTCCGGAGAGGTTTTGAACAAAACATTGTCAGAAAAATATTGGACGAATTTTTGCAGGAAAGTCACGCTTAACATATCGATAACGGGAGCTCTCTTGACAGATAGTCCAAAAAATCTTACAATTAAGTGTGGGAGAAACTAGAATAGGGTTTAACTGCCTTAGATATATATTTATGGTTTCTTATAAGTATAAACTTTCCTCATCACAATTCTATGAAATACTTTAATAAATATAATGGCAAAAGTTAATATTTATTTAGAGGCACAATTGAGGAGGCAGGTTTAAATATAAGAATTAACAGCCCGTATCATGTATGGGATGTTGCCGGATATATGTTTGGCAGGGGAATCTTTTTCTAACCGGGTTTCTACTCGGTTTTTTGTTTTTTAGAAACTAAAAAAAGGACAAATAAGTGATATGGGAGGTGAACTACAATTTTTACCGGACAAACAGTAATAATAGTTATCTTAGCAGCGGTCATTGCTTTTATTGCCGGCTATTTCATAAGGCGTGCCTTGGCTGAAGCCAAAATATCGTCTGCTGAAGAGGCAGCCAGGAAGATTATAGATGAGGCTGACAAGGCTGCTGAAGCAAAAAAAAGGGAAACTGTACTGGAAGCCAAAGAAGAGGTTCTGAAGTTTCGTAATGAAGTTGAAAAGGAACAGCGGGAACGCAGAAGTGAACTTCAGAGAATGGAACGCCGGATAACGCAAAAGGAAGAGTCCCTTGATCGAAAAATTGAATCAATCGAACGTAAAGAGGATAACCTGAATCATAAGGAATCAGAAATAGAAAAAGTAAGGGAACAGATTCAGGAACTTCACTCAAAGCAACTGGCTGAACTTGAGCGTTTATCAGGGCTGACCTCTGAAGATGCAAGAGTGATACTTCTGGCCAACATTGAAGAAGAAATCAAACATGAAGCCGCAATGTTGATAAAGGAGATAGAATCACAGGCCAAAGAAGAGGGAGAAAAAAGGGCCAGGGATATTATTTCCCAGGCTATCCAGAGATGTGCGGCAGATCATGTTGCTGAAACAACTGTTACAGTTGTGGCATTGCCTAATGATGAAATGAAGGGGCGTATTATTGGCCGGGAAGGTCGTAATATCAGGACTCTGGAAACCTTAACCGGAATCGATCTGATTATTGACGATACACCTGAAGCTGTTATCCTGTCAGGGTTTGACCCTATTCGCAGGGAAGTTGCCAGGATAGCGCTGGAAAAGCTAATTCTGGATGGGAGGATTCATCCTGCCAGAATTGAAGAAATGGTGGAAAAAGCCCGAAAAGAAGTCGATACACAGATCAGGGAAGCGGGTGAACAGGCTACTTTCGAAACAGGGGTACATGGTCTTCATCCTGAACTGGTAAAACTTTTGGGAAGGTTGAAATTCCGTACCAGTTACGGTCAGAACGTTCTGAAACACTCAATAGAAGTTTCACACCTGGCAGGTTTGATGGCAGCTGAACTGGGAGTTGATGTGACACTTGCCAAAAGGGCTGGAATCCTTCATGATATCGGTAAGTCAATAGATCACGAGATTGAAGGGCCTCATGTTACCATCGGAGCTGATTTAGCAAGAAAATACAAGGAATCGCCCGCTATTGTTCACGCCATTGCCGCACACCACGGTGATGAAGAACCAAAAACGATTGAAGCGGTTTTGGTTCAGGCTGCAGATGCTATTTCTGCCGCACGACCCGGAGCAAGAAGGGAAACCCTTGAGTCTTATATTAAACGTTTGGAAAAGCTCGAGGCTATTACCAACTCCTTCGAAGGAGTTGAGAAATCCTTTGCCATTCAGGCTGGACGTGAAGTCAGGGTTATGGTTAAACCAGAACGGATTGATGATTTGTCTGCTGTACGCCTGGTCAGGGATATTGCCAAAAGGATTGAGGAAGAGCTTGAGTATCCGGGTCAGATCAAAGTTATGGTGATCCGTGAAACCAGGGCGGTGGAGTATGCTAAATAGGAAAGCCAAGGGAGCGTCCCAAATCTAAGGGGCTCTCCCTTTTTAATTTCCAGGGCAAAATGAAGTTATCAATCACCGAAAAACCACACTCCATCAATCAGTTTTTCTTGTGACTGATAACTTCATTTTTGTTAGAATTGAAATTACAGAGACCTTAGTTTTGAAATAACTGATAAAAACACAAAAAAGGCATGCAATATATTGGCAAAGGTTTTTTTGTTTTTATTCAGGAATGAGGCAGGAAATATATGAAGGGATACAGAACTCTTGAGAATTAAGTTAAAAAGAATTATTAAGTTATCAATATTTTTGTAGACGTGGGGTGAGATAATGCAGTTGCAGTATAAATCCAAGTCCCAGGAAGAAGTATCTGACAGTATTGGATTATTAATTTCTATACTTGTACGTTATCCTGAGGTTGGCACTATTAATTATGACCCTCTTAAACATCATTTAAAATTTACTTTCATCTTTTCCGGAGTATTAGATGAACAAAAAATGGATAATTTTAAAAAGATGATGTCAATAAGTATAGAGACATATAATACCCTGGAGAAACGGAGTCCTTCAATTGTCGAAGTCAGTTACATCCTTTGTGAGAGTTTCACCATGTTTGAGGTTACCAGGGACATGGAAACCCTCAGCCAGGAAGAAATCTCGATGGTTATAGAGTTGGTGCAGGAAAGCTTCCAACAAGAACTTGTAACAGAAAGAAATGACCATCTTCTTGAAGAAGACCTGTTAATGCAGGAAGAACTTATCGAACATATGCTGGAAAACATCAAAAACACTTTCCCTGGCAAGAATTTGATTGCCTTTAGGGAAGAGGGAAGAGTGTTAGTGTTCAATAAATGAACCGGAGGGACAAATTCTTTTGCGAATCTTGATGATTGGAGATATAGTCGGGAGGCCTGGCCGAAAAGCGATTAAAGATACACTTGCATCTATCAGGCAAGAACTCAGGCTGGACATGATTATCGCTAACGGTGAAAATGCAGCTGGCGGCACCGGCATTACCGGCAGCATTGCTGAAGAGCTTTTTAAAAACGGTGTTGATGTTTTAACGACCGGAAACCATGTATGGGATAAGAAGGAGATTGTCCCATATATCGATAATGAACCACGGATATTAAGGCCGGGAAACTATCCGCCCGGAACTCCGGGCAGGGGTTATGGCGTATTTGACATTAAAGGGGTCAGAGTGGGTGTAATCAATATTTCCGGGAGAGTGTATCTGTCGGATTTAGACTGCCCATTCAGGCTTGCTGACAGATATATCGAGAATATTTCAGGTGAAACGAATGTAATAATTGTTGACTTCCATGCTGAAGCAACTTCCGAGAAGGTGGCCATGGGGCTGTACCTTGACGGTAAGGTATCTCTGGTGGCCGGAACCCACACACATGTGCAGACTGCTGATGAACGATTACTCCCTAATGGAACGGCATATATTACTGATTTAGGAATGACGGGACCTCTGCATTCGGTAATTGGGGTAAAATCCAATCTGGCTATTCAGAAATTCATAACCCAGATGCCGGTCAGGTTTGAAGTCGCAGACGGGCCGTATCAGTTCAATGCGATAATGGTTGAAGTTGAAGAAGAGAATGGAAAGGCAGTGAACATACAGAGAATATTTAATATAGAATATTGACCGAAGCCTTAACGGAAATATTTGATAATTAAAAAGAGGAATTTTTAGTTAATTATCGAATATATTCCTTTATAATAAAAATCGGTCAAAACATTCTTCAAATAAGGGAGGTTCTGTACATGGAAGTATTGAAAGTTTCAGCAAAATCCAATCCAAATTCAGTGGCAGGCGCCCTCGCCGGTGTTCTGCGGGAACGTGGAGGAGCTGAAATACAAGCTATCGGCGCAGGCGCATTAAACCAGGCTGTCAAGGCAGTAGCTATTGCCAGAGGATTCGTGGCTCCAAGCGGAGTTGATTTGATTTGTATCCCTGCTTTTACTGACATAATAATTGACGGTGAAGAAAGAACAGCCATTAAGTTAATTGTAGAGCCCCGATAATTACAGAACTGCCTGAATACAACCTTAGATTGAGTTAAGACCGATTAAGAAGGCCTTCTTCGGTCTTCGCTGTGTTTGTCGCTTAAATACCTTGTGTTATAAGAGCACACGACCTGTTTATTCTTAAGAATAAACAGGTTTTTCCGTCATATAATGTGATTACAGAAGAAAAGTGTATCACCAAATGACGGGATGAGGCGGGTAATGATGAAGCAAAAAACAACGAGTTTGCATGAGGCTCTGGATTTTCACAGGCATTTAATAGTGGCAGATGGACACTGTGATACTGTGCTGGCTGTTGCCCGGGGTTCTAGAAAGCTTGGTGAATATTCCGAATCAGGGCACATAGATTTGATAAAAATGCAAGAAGGCGGAGTCAGGGTACAGTTTTTTGCCGCCTTCATCGAAACCCTGTTCAAACCGTTCAGTTCTTTGACCAGAGCTTTACAGCTAATAGATGTTTTCATTGCCGAAACTGAGTCAAATTGCCGGAGAATTGCCCATGGGCTAAATATAAAACAGATCAGCAGGGAACTTGAAAAGGGAAAAGTAGTTGGAATTCTTGGTATTGAGGGTGGTGAAGCTCTGAACGGGGACCTGGCTGTCCTTAGGGTTATGTACCGGCTGGGTGTGCGGTTCATCGGTCTCACATGGAACCAGAGAAATATGATTGCAGATGGAGTGGGGGAAGAGATTACCGGAGGCGGTTTAACGGGTTTTGGGCGGGAGGTGGTCAGGGAAATGAACCGATTGGGAATGATCATTGACCTTGCCCACATTTCCGAGCAGGGGTTTTGGGATGTACTTCGATTATCCCGGGATCCGGTCATGGTTTCCCATTCAAATTGCCGCACCCTGTGTGAACATCCCAGAAACTTAAATGATGAACAGATCAGGGAACTGGGCAGGCATAACGGGGTATTGGGGCTCAGTTTTGTCCCCAAATTCCTTGGACAGGAGGGGACAGGTATCAAGAATTTCCTCGACCATGTTGATCATGTAGCAGGACTGGCCGGTACCGAATGTATCGGTATTGGTTCTGATTTTGACGGAATTGAGACTACAGCTGCGGGCCTGGAGGACTGCAGATGCTATCCGGCGATTACTGCAGGATTAATGGAACGGGGTTATACTGAATCAGAAATAAGAGGAATCATGGGTGAAAACATCCTGAGGTTGATGGAGATTGTCATTAAATAAAAGCTGCAACAGGGGGATATCAACTTGAAGAAAGCGAAAAGGCTGGATTTTCTTAAATCTGCTGTCTTTGCCGAACTGGACAGGATTAAAAACGAGGTATCCGCTCAGGGTATGGAGATAATTAACTTGGGCATTGGCAGTCCTGACAGGCCTCCCGCACCTCATGTGTATCATGCCCTCCAGGAAGCGATTGAGAACCTGGGTAATTACGGCTACCCGTCTTCCAGGGGGACTGCCGAACTAAGAGAAACTATTGCCTGGTGGTATAAGCACAGGTTCGATGTTAACCTGGATCCCGATCGGGAGGTCTTGGTTCTGATGGGCTCCCAGGATGGACTTGGGCATCTCCCGTTGTGCTGCTTAAATCCCGGGGATTTAGCCTTAGTACCTGACCCCGGTTATCCTGTTTACAGTGCGGGGGTAATTTTAGCGGGAGGATCAGTATACTATGTACCCCTGTGCCGGGAACGAGGATTTCTCCCGGACATGGAGGGGATTCCCGAAGACATAGCCACAAGGGCCAGAATG
Source organism: Nitrospiraceae bacterium (assembly GCA_003599795.1). Lineage (GTDB taxonomy): Bacteria > Nitrospirota > Thermodesulfovibrionia > Thermodesulfovibrionales > UBA1546 > UBA1546. Next base: position 5,678 of record QZJQ01000046.1, on the reverse strand, counting down.
ATGATTATAAATTACCCGAATAACCCACTGGCAGTTGTGGCCGATAAAACATTCTTTGCAAAAGTAGTTGAGTTTGCTACCAAATATAACATCCTTGTTTGTCATGACCATGCATATTCCGAACTGGCCTTTGACGGTTTTCGTTCACCCAGTTTCCTGGAAGTGGTCGGAGCCAGAGAGATTGGGGTTGAGTTTCACTCCGTTTCCAAGACTTACAATATGGCTGGTTGTCGGCTGGGTTTTGTAGTTGGCAATGAAGAGGCCATTGAAGCACTGGAAAGGGTCAAATCAAACATTGACTATGGTGTGTTTCTGCCAGTGCAAAAAGCCGGAATAGCAGCTTTGAGAGGGCCTCAGGAAATTATTGAGCAAAATATTTCCGCCTACTCAGCGAGGAGAGATTTACTTATAGACGGCCTGGCCAAAATTGGTTGGAAAGTTGATAAACCCCAGGCCACCATGTTTATCTGGGCCAGCCTGCCGAAAGACTATGCTTCATCCGAAAAGTTTGCCGCAGAGGTACTGCGAAAAACCGGTGTGGTAATGGTTCCTGGCACTGCCTTCGGAAAACAGGGTGAGGGATATGTGCGGATAGCTCTGGTTCAGGATGAAAAGATAATCAAAAAGGCATTAAAGCGCCTGGAGGAGAAATTCCGGTTTGGCGGCTTATAAATACCATGAAAAATGACGGGGCTGTCTCATTTATGGGGCTTGTTGACAAATTACTTTCGGGACATGATTAGAGGGGAAGGGTGTGTTTATCAGAGCGGACTGACGTCAGTCGGCCCACGAACCGCCGTTAGGCGGGAGTGGCTTGCCGACTGAGTTGTTGCCGTCTCAGAGAAATACACCCTTCCCCTCCTTTATTTGACCAAAAAACAATTTGTCAACAGGCCCCAGTTATGAGACAGCCCCTCTTTGTGCACTATTGCAGGGGTCGACAGAAGACTTGCCTATTAACAACTACTGAACCCCCAAATATCCCATAAATGAATAACTGGGGACCACTGGGGCAAACAATGGTGAAGGAACCAATCCATCGGCTGGAATCTAACCTGGTTGCATCTAAATAGGCTTTACAACCGGTCAGAGGAGTGAATTCATCTTCCTGTACAGTGACATTGTCAAAAGCTGCTCCCACGCTTTGAGTGCTGTTTGACTTAATAGTTGCGACAACGAATGGGCTGTTGGAACTAAAAGTGAACTTTCTCGTAAATTGCTCGCTGGGGAACTCAACTGTACCTGATATGGTGCCGGTTGGGGCAGGTATGGAGCCTGTGCATGATACATTAGCCAAAACCGAAGCCTTGGTATTTTCCTCCCCATGAATCGAGCCACTGACAAAACCGTCAGGTAATGTGCCATTAGACATTTTGCATCCTCCTTTTGGTTACATAATATGGTGATATGCAATAAAGTGTTACTACCAGGCGGCAATTAGACCATTAAGTGTCTAAACGGCCAAAATACGGCATATAATATACCCAGAATGGTTCTGGGAGGGGTATCCTGATGAATCACAAGAAGACTGAACTGCTGGAAGCCCGCATAAGGGAACTGGAAGAAAAGATAGAGCACCTCAGGTTCAGCAGACGGGTACTCATGAATCTGATAGACCGGATTGAAAAAGATAAATGGGATCTGTTGACCAGGATGGAAAAAGAAAACCGTAAACTACAGGTAGCAAACTGCAGATTTGCCCAGTCTTTATTGCGCAAGAACAGACAGATTATTGAGATGGAGACTAAATTGCAGAAGGATGGAATAAACGAAATGTGACTATAAGATAATTGTCCACATTTTTATCCACAACGAGCCAATAATTGTGAATAATCTGAAAATAATACATTTATCCTGTCAGTTCGACCAAAAAAGCAGAGTACACACTGTTTTGACGAAAAAACCGGTAATGCTGCCGGAAAGTGTTGCGAACAGGAAGGCATTATTGGTATAATTAGCTAAACAGAGTCATTATCCGTTGTTATTTTGCTGCAATATGGTTCTAAGCATCTTTCCCCGGAAAGATGCTTAGATTTTATACGAATGGGGACTTTTAGGCATGACAGTTTTAAGATGGTTGGTAAAGGTTGGGGGAATAGTCCAGGGGGTTGGTTTCAGGCCCTTTATCTATAACCTGGCCGGCGTTCATGACCTGAAGGGTTTTGTGGCTAATAGCTCCGAAGGTGTAGAGATAGATGTTGAAGGGAGCCGGGAGGCCCTGGAAGGCTTTCTCAACGAAATCCGGGAAAAAGCGCCGCCACTGTCAATGATTGAAGATATATCCGTGCAAGAAAAGGTCTTGGCCGGTTACCAGGCTTTTGAAATCAGGGAATCAGAACGCTCCGGAAAAGCTAAGACCCTGGTCTCTGCTGATGTATGCATTTGTGAAGATTGTCTGAAAGAAGTGTTTGACCCCGGTGACCGGCGCTACAGGTATCCGTTTATTAACTGTACCAACTGCGGGCCGCGGTTCACAATCATCAGGGATGTGCCTTATGACCGTGATTTCACTACCATGAGCACTTTTCCCATGTGCCCGGAATGTTTCAGTGAATACCATGACCCTGTTGACCGCAGGTTTCATGCTCAGCCAAATGCCTGCCATCAGTGTGGGCCTTCAGTATTGCTAAAAGATGCCTCCGGGGGGGTTGTTGAAAAGGACAACCCGTTACCGGCTGCAGCCAGGCTGTTACAGGCAGGATATCTCCTGGCTGTCAAAGGCCTGGGAGGTTACCATCTGGCATGTAATGCCCTGGACCATGAAGCAGTGCGTATTTTGAGAGAGAGGAAAGTCCGGGAAGATAAGCCTTTTGCGGTTATGGTTAATGATATTACCGAGGCTAAAAAGTATTGCCACGTGAGTGACCTGGAAGCAGAATTGTTACAGTCTCAGGCCAGGCCGATTGTCCTCTTAAGAAAAAAAAGCGGCACACTGGCCCCGCAGGTTGCCCCCGAAAACGCCTTCCTGGGATTGATGCTGCCGTATACCCCGCTTCATTACCTTTTATTTGAGCAGATTGAATTTCCACTTGTGATGACCAGCGGGAACCTGAGTGATGAGCCAATTGCTTATGAAGACAGGGATGCACTGATGAGACTCGGGGATGTGGCTGACTATTTTCTGACTCATAACCGTGAAATCCGTCATCGCTGTGATGACTCTGTAACCAGGGTTTACCGGGGGGACCGATACCCGGTCCGCAGGTCAAGGGGATATGCTCCGGCGCCTGTCAGGCTGGACTTTGATTTAGGAAGAGTGCTGGCGGTTGGAGCAGAACAAAAGAATACATTTTGCCTGACTAAAGGAAACTATGCCTTTGTCAGCCACCATGTGGGAGACCTGGAAAACCTGGAAACCCTTCAGGCCTTTGAAGAGTCTATAGAGCTTTATAAGAGACTGTTTCAGGTCGAACCAGAGATCATAGCATACGATTATCATCCAGAATACCTGTCAACGAAATATGCCATGGCTAATGATGATCTGCCCAAAACAGGCGTACAGCATCACCATGCCCATATTGCTGGCTGCATGGCCGAACACGGCCTGACTGGAAATGTTATAGGAGCCGCTTTTGATGGGACCGGCTTTGGCATAGATGGAGCAATATGGGGTGGGGAGTTCTTCTATGGGTCACCGGTTGAATTCAAACGGATTGCCCATCTTAAATATGTACCAATGCCGGGAGGTGCGAAGGCTATAAGAGAGCCTTGGCGGATGGCTGCCGGATACCTCCGAACCTGTTTTGGGAAGCAATGGAGAGATGCAGCGCCGGTTACGTTCCTGGCAGGAAAAAACGGTATGCTTTTAGATACCCTTGATGATATGATGGAAAAATGGATAAACTGTCCACCGACATCCAGCATGGGCAGGTTCTTCGATGCCACTGCAGCTCTGATAGGGATTAGAGAAACCGTTAATTATGAGGGACAGGCGGCAATTGAATTGGAACAGAGGGCTATTTCGGCCCTCCGGGGAGGTGACATAACATATAATTATGTAATCCAGAATGGTTCCCAGGCCTGGGAAATTGATACCGGCAAGGTAATCAGTGAAATTCTTGAAGATTGCCGGAGAAAGGTTGAACAGGACTTGATGGCTTATAAATTCCATAATACCGTCAAGAACATGCTGGTTGAGGTATGCCGGAAGGCCCGGGATCAATACGGTGAAAACAGGGTCTGCCTCAGTGGCGGGGTGTTTCAGAACATTCTGCTGCTGGATATGGTATACCGTGCTTTGGAGGAGAATGGTTTTACTGTTTTTATACATAGGATTGTTCCTGCTAATGATGGTGGGATATCCCTGGGACAGGCTTTAATCGCAAGCGAGAGGAGGAGATTGGTTTGTGTTTAGCTGTACCCGCCCGAATTGTGTCGATAGCGGATGGCAATGCGATGGTTGATATGGCCGGTGTGGTTAGGAGTGTAAACCTGGACCTGGTTTCTGGGGCCAAGGTTGATGACTATGTCCTGGTACATGCCGGATTTGCGATTCAGATTGTCGATGAGGAAGAGGCGCTAAAAACTTTGGAATTATTTAAGGAGCTGATGGAACATGAAGTTTCTCAGTGAATACAGGGATTCCCGAATAGCCAGGGAAATACTTGCGGAAATTAATGAAGTTTCAGTAAAACCCGCAAAATTAATGGAGGTCTGCGGAACTCACACGGTTTCGATTTTCAGGCACGGGATACGCGAAATCCTGCCGGCCAATATCTCCCTTATTTCAGGGCCGGGCTGTCCCGTATGTGTCACTCCCAATAAACATATCGACGAAGCCCTTGAAATATGCAGGATACCGAATGTTATCCTGGCCACATTCGGAGATATGATGAAGGTACCCGGTTCCAAATCCAGTCTGTATGCCGAAAAAGCAGCCGGTGCCGATGTCCGTGTTGTATACTCAACAATGGATGCTATTGAATTAGCCAAAGAGAATCCTGGAAAAGAAGTGGTGTTTTTTGGAATTGGATTTGAAACAACTTCCCCCACAATTGCCGCAGCAGTCTTAAGGGCCGAAAGGGAAGGGATTGAGAACTTCTCTGTAGTGGGAGCCCAGAAAACCATTCCGGAAGCCATCAGGGCCCTGTTGGCAGATAACGAAATCGGGATCAATGGGTTCATTTTGCCAGGGCATGTCAGTGCTATAATAGGTGTCGAAACTTATAAGTTTATTGCCGGGGATTTCCGGATCCCTGCCGTTGTAATCGGTTTTGAGCCGGTTGACATCCTGCAGGGCATCTTAATGCTGGTCAGGCAAGTCGAGGAGGGACAGGCCAGGGTTGAAATACAGTACACCCGGGGAGTGCCTGTTGAAGGGAATCCTCAGGCCATAAAAGTCCTGTACTCTGTGTTTGAACAGGGGGATGCGATATGGCGCGGGATTGGGAAAATACCCGGTACCGGCCTGGTCTTGAAAAAACAGTATCAAAAATATGATGCGGTAAAAAAATTCGGTGTTCAGACCACAGAGAATAAGGAACACCCGGGCTGCAAATGCGGAGATGTCCTCAGGGGTGTGAAAACACCGCCGGAATGCGGGTTATATGCAAAAGTGTGCCTGCCTGAGCATCCGGTAGGGCCCTGTATGGTTTCCGTTGAAGGAACATGTGCAGCGTTTTACCGGTACGGAAAAGGGGTGAGCTGATTATTGAAATATTCAAGGACAATGCCGTCCT
>QZJQ01000024.1 GCA_003599795.1 Nitrospiraceae bacterium | reverse complement strand
GACTTGACGTCATCCCCACCTTCCTCCAGCTCATCGCCGGCAGTTTCCTCAGAGACCTCCTTGCGGAGTAACAGAGGATAAGGGTTGCGCTCGTTGCGGGACTTAACCCAACATCTCACGACACGAGCTGACGACAGCCATGCAGCACCTGTGTTAGCTTCCCGATTGCTCGGGATCATCGCCCTTTCGGGTTTTTACCACTAACATGTCAAGCCCAGGTAAGGTTCTTCGCGTAGCGTCGAATTAAACCACATGCTCCACCGCTTGTGCGGGCCCCCGTCAATTCCTTTGAGTTTCAACCTTGCGGCCGTACTCCCCAGGCGGGGCATTTAATGGTTTCCCTACGGCACAGAACCCTTACGAGCCCTACACCTAATGCCCACCGTTTAGGGCGTGGACTACCAGGGTATCTAATCCTGTTTGCTACCCACGCTTTCGCGCCTCAGCGTCAGTTCAGCGCCAGATGGCCGCCTTCGCCACCGGCCTTCCTCCGGATATCTACGCATTTCACTGCTACACCAGGAATTCCACCATCCCCTCGCTGACTCAAGTAAAACAGTTTCCAAGGCAATTCTATGGTTAAGCCATAGGATTTCACCACAGACTTATCTTACCGCCTACGCGCCCTTTAAGCCCAGTAATTCCGAACAACGCTTGCCACCTCTGTCTTACCGCGGCTGCTGGCACAGAGTTAGCCGTGGCTTATTCGCAGGGTACCGTCATTATCTTCCCCTACAAAAGGAGTTTACAACCCGAAGGCCTTCATCCTCCACGCGGCGTCGCTGCATCAGGCTTTCGCCCATTGTGCAAAATTCCCCACTGCTGCCTCCCGTAGGAGTCTGGACCGTGTCTCAGTTCCAGTGTGGCCGTCCGTCCTCTCAGACCGGCTACCCGTCTTAGGCTTGGTGAGCCGTTACCTCACCAACTACCTGATAGGCCGCAGGCCCATCCTAAAGCGGATTGCTCCTTTTACCACTAACATCTCAGTTCGTGGTCTTATGTGGTATTAGCCCCGCTTTCGCGGGGTTGTCCCACTCTTAAGGGCAGGTTACCTACGTGTTACTCACCCGTGCGCCACTAAGTCATCCATCCGTATTGCTACTTCAAAATGACTCCGTTCGACTTGCATGTGTTAGGCACGCCGCCAGCGTTCGTTCTGAGCCAGGATCAAACTCTCATTAAATACTTTAAACACCTGTTAAAACTTTAACGGGGCCTACTTTTATGTTTTCAAAGAACAAAACTCCCTATCTTACCTCTCTAATATTTTTAAAGGTAAAACAGAGAAGAATAAAAGCCATGCACGTTGGCATCGCTATTTCTAACTCAAAGACCGCTTGTGCTTAAATCGGGGTTGCTTTGAACCTTCTCTTTAAAGCCTATTATTATACTATCACTTCCGCCATTATAGTCAACAAGAGAATATAGGCAAAAATTGAGCCTTTTAAGGCAATTTTAGGCGTAAAAACCTTATTTAACATTAAAAATCTCGCATATCCTTTATTTTGCTCCATATCGTTAATTTTATTTCAATATTTCAGCATTAAATTTCAGCATTAAAAAAATTGTTTGTCTTTTCGTGCCTTATAGTTGACGCCGGCCCATGTCCGGAAAAAACTTTTGTATCCTCAGACAGACTTATCAATCTCAAAAAAGACTTCTTGAGTTTATTCATGTCTCCTCCATAAAAATCAGTTCTGCCTACAGAGCCTGCAAACAAAGTATCTCCGGTAAATATAACACTTGCACCGTAAAGGCATATTCCTCCAGGACTATGCCCTGGCGTATGCAATATCTCAAATGTTAAACTTCCAACCTCTAATTTATCTCCCTCGCTGACAAACATGTCAGGATCGGGCAACGGCTCAAGCTCATATCCCCAGAATGCGGCCTGATCTTTTGCACCGTCATAAATCTCAACCTCATCTTTGTGAATAATTATCTTGGCGCCTGTTTCGCCTTTTATGTCAGCAACAGCGCCCACATGGTCAAAATGAGCGTGGGTGCATACGATATATTTCACCTTGAGATTATTTTCTTTTATGATTCCCATTATCCTGTCGGGCTCGTCTCCGGGATCTATAATCATTGCCTCCGTCGTTTTATCATCTGCGACGATAAAGCAGTTTACTTCAAGCGGCCCTACCACAAGGCTTTTTATGAGCATTTCATCACCTCTTTTGAATTTTCTTCCTCGCCAACCCGGCAATATATTCCATTTCTTCGCTCTTAAGCAGATAACTTACAAAAAAATAAAGTGCAGCGCACAGCATTATAACGCCGGACAGATAACCTGCCTTTTCCATGCTCCTGCCGCTTTCTTTCCAGAGATCTCCATGAAGTAATAGCCGGCCTGTAATGCCCATGGCAGCAGAGGCAAGCGCTATCTTTAAAAAAGACTTAATAATCCTTCTTGCTCCAAGTCTTTCCAGTTTCCTTCTCAGAAAATAGAAAAGAAGAATAAAGTTCACGGTTGACGCAAGGGCATTTGCAAGTGCAAGGCCGCTGTGTTTTAACGGCCCCATCAGCAGCAGGCTAAGGATAATATTTGTCATTACCGTAACTACAAGAATCTTTATCGGAGTTTTCGTGTCCTGCATGGAATAAAAACTTGCAGTCACAATCCTGACTCCGACTATGGCCCATATGCCGAGGGAATAAAACAGAAGAGCATCAGCAGTTCCGGCTGTTGCAGTGTAGTCAAATTCCCCCCTTTGAAAAAGAATATTGACAATCGGCTCTCTTAACGCAATCAGCCCTGCCATTGCCGGAATCGTTATAAAAAAAAGCAGCCTCAGCGCAAAAGAGAAATCATCCCTGAGTTTGTCAAAATCTCCTTTCAGCGCATGCTCTGATAGGGCGGGCAATACAGCCATGCCCATCGCAACCCCGAATATCCCGATGGGAAACTGGATAAGGCGCATTGAATAATACAGATATGTGATGCTTCCCGCAGCAAGGTATGACGCAAGGATGGTGCTTATAAAAATATTTATCTGCGCAACAGCCATCCCCATTGTTGCAGGAAACACAAGAACAGACATCTTCTTAAGCCCCGGATGCCTTAAATCATACTCAGGCTTAATGCTGTACCCGCTTTTTAAAAAAGACGGTATCTGAAATGCAAACTGGACAAACCCTCCCAATGCAACGCCTATGGCAACCGCAACAATGGGCTGCTCCATTCTTGAAGCAAGAGATAAAACTGTGACGATTATTGAAACATTAAGCATTGCCGGCGCCAATGCCGGAATAAAAAATACGCGCCTTGAATTTAATGCGCCCATAACAAGCGCCGCAAGGCTTATGAATAGAAGAAACGGGAACATTACCCGCGTGAGAAGAACAGTCAAGGAAAATTTCTCGGGCAGCTTTAAAAAACCCGGAGCTACTGCTGCAACAATTGCAGGAGCAAATATAATCCCGAGCAGGCATATTACGCCGACAAATGTCAGAATAAATGCTAATGCCGCCCTGACAAGCCTCTTCGCCTCTTCTGCGCCATGCTTTGTCTTATACTCCGTAAGGACAGGTATAAATGCAGATGACATTGAACCCTCTGCAAAAAGTTCTCTCAAAAGATTAGGAATCCTGAATGCAACAAAAAAGGCGTCTGAGAGTCCTGTGGCTCCGAAATAAATTGCAAGAATCATGTCTTTAACATAACCGAGGACACGGCTGATAAATGTGGCAACGGACATAAGGCCGGCAGCTTTGGTTATATTTCTTTTTTCATCCATCCCGCTGTTTACTATCCCCTGACTGCTTTAACTTCTCTGATGCTTTTTGATTCACCTATTAATATAACGGCATCCCCTGTTTCAATCCTTTCATCGCAGGATGGATTAAACATGTATTTGTCCCCTTTTCTCAGCGCAACGACTGAGAACCCTTTTTTCTCCATAAGGCCGGACGTTTTCAGTGTCTTGCCTGCAAGGGCAGAACCCGCATCCACAAAAACATCCTCAACCCTGTATATCTCTTCCTGGTCCTTCAGCATCTTATCCAGAAATGTGACGGCCTCAGGCCTGACCATTGCGGATGTCATCCTAAGCCCGCCTATGAACTCAGGCATGACCACTCCGTCAGCGCCTGCCCTTCTCATCTTTTCTTCGGACTCGTCTTCCTCAGCCCTTGCAACAATCTTCAGCGAAGGGCTGATTCCTCTTGCAGTAAGGATTAGCAGGAGATTTTCAGCATCTGTCGGCAGAGCGCAGAACACGCCTTTGGCATGCGCGATATTTGCAGACCTTAAAACCGAACTGCTCGTTGCATCGCCTTTAATGAACAACTTTTCTTCTTCTGCGAGCCTTTTGCATTCCTCCTCATTTTTATCAATGGCAACGCACAGCCTCTCCGTCTTATAGAGCTCTTCTATAATGTGCCGTCCTATTTTCCCCATGCCGCAGACAATATAATGCCCTTTTAATCCGGATATATTTTTTTCCATCTTTCTCCTCCTGAGTATTTCGCTCAACTCCCCTTCAACCAAAAAAGCGGTAAATGTCGATATGCCGAAAGTAAGAGTGCCTATGCCGAATATGATTAGAAAAATCGTAAATATCCTGCCTGTCTGGGAGAGCGGATTCACCTCCATGAACCCTACTGATGCTATGGTAATGACCGTCATATAGAGGGAATCAATCGCCCCCCATTTTTCTATCAGCACATAACCAATGGTGCCGGCTTCAATGACAATTGCCAGCAGTATCAGGGCTGTTATAAGTCTTTTTATCATTTCATGAATTATAGCAAAAAAATATTCTAAAAAATCCATTTGCAAAATATCTGCCCCTTTCTTTAAAATCCTGAGATGGGAATCTTGGATGATATAGTTGCAAAAAAGAAGGAGCGGCTGGATTTTGCAAAGGGCCGCATGTTGTTAAAGGACATCAAGGCAAAGATTGCCGACATTGGAAAGCCGAGGGATTTCAGGTCTGCGATTAAGCGGAGTCCAGGCGGAAAGATAAAACTCATCGCTGAGATAAAAAAGGCGTCTCCGTCAAAAGGGGTTATAAGAGAAAACTTTGACCCGGTTGAAATAGCAAGGGTTTACGGGGAAAAAGCGGATGCAATCTCAGTGCTGACAGAGGAAGATTTTTTTCAGGGCAGGCTTGATTTCATCTCAGCAGTGAAGAAGACAATCACTATACCGCTTCTGAGAAAAGACTTTATCTTTGACGAATACCAGATCTATGAGTCAAGGGCTAATGAGGCAGATGCAATACTCTTAATCGCTGCAATACTCGGCAAAAATCAGGCTGAAGAATATCTGCACCTTGCAGGGGAACTTGGATTGTCCGTGCTTTTTGAAATTCATGATACGAGGGAACTTGAAATGGCGCTTTCAGTAAATGCAGACATAATAGGTATCAACAACAGGGACTTAAAAACATTAAAGATTGACCTTAACAATACATTCAAAATCAAAAAAGAAATACCATCAGATAAAATCACCGTCAGCGAAAGCGGAATCAAAACCCGTGATGATATCTTAAGCCTTGAATCAGCAGGCATTGACGCAGTTCTCATTGGCACATCATTTATGGAGGCAAAAGATATAGAGAAGAAAATAGCGGAGTTGTTCACTTCTTCTTAGAATCAAAATCATCCATTATTTTTACCAGCTTCTTCCAGTCATATTCCTGAAGGTTAATAGCCTGCGCGTGGATGAGATTGTTCTCTATAAAATTAATTTTTGCTTCCTCATCAATGATGCCGTAAAAAGGCAATGTCGCCAGAAAAGCCTTCTTAGTGTAATCCTCTATCGGCGTCAGCACATCATCTCTTCTTGTATGGTACGGGTCTTCGCCTTCATCGCACGGCTTATTGAAAACGCCAAACTGCCTGCATGAAATAGGACGGATGCCGTAGATAAAGCATAAACCGTTTACGAGAAAAGGGCAGGGATCGTTTTCTGTATGGCTTGAGAGTTGTTTTTTAAGTGTCTCACGAAGAGCCTGCTCTGCTTTCTCTGTAGCAAACCAGTAAATCCCCACAAGTTCTATTGGATAAATAGGGATGTCTTTATTCACCCTGCAGCAAATGTCGCAGCCTTTTTCGCATGCAAGCTTTCTATTTCTCCCTGCTTCCTCTTTGTCTATTGCAGCTGAGAGCCCTTCATCTATGATTGCATAGGAGTCCAGCAGAATTGCAAGCCACGGGAATCTTGCTTCGTCATCAGGGAAACGCAGTTGTTTTGAAAGATTTTCTTTGGGCTTTTTCATAGTGGCCTGCCTGCTGCTTTGAAGTTGCGGCGTTATTTTATTTTTTAAACATCCGGTTCTTTACGCCGTCAAGGTATTTTATAAACACTTCAGGCTCAATTTTGTCCGCAAAGCACATCTGCCCTGCCTCAGGCTCTTTTATGACATTGCCGTTGTAATCCAGAAAAAGCAGAAGGCAGTCGTTCTTGAAATCGTATTTTTCTCCGAGCACCTTTTCTTCCGGTGAGAGTTTTTTTGAGAGGTCTATGAAAATCGGCACAAAATCAGAATTTATCTTTTTTACGATTTCATCCTTGCTGTAAACATTCTTCTGGAGGAAGTCACATCTGGGGCATCCTTTTGCAACAGCAAAATCAACAAGCATGGGCTTTTTCTCTGCCATTGCCCTCTCCTTCCCTTCTTTGAGAGAGAACCACTTCACCTTCTCTGCATATCTCTCCTCTGCCCATGCATTAGTGGACAGTATCAGAAAAATGGCTATGAGTATTTTTGTTTTCATCGTTACACTATTATAACATGAGCCCTTAAGGGTTCTTCACGCTTCAGGTTTTAACTGCGGGAACAAAATCACGTCTCTGATTGACTGCGAATTTGTAAGCAGCATAACAAGCCTGTCAATGCCTATGCCCTCGCCTGCCGCAGGCGGCATCCCATGTTCAAGCGCCTTGATGAAATCCTCATCCATCCACATGGTCTCTTCGTCTCCCTTTTCCTTTGCCTCCACCTGCTTCTGGAATCTCTCCCTCTGGTCCATAGGGTCATTTAATTCTGAAAATGCATTTGCAATCTCCCTTGCTGCAACAAAGAGTTCAAACCTCTCCACAAGCTCAGGACTGTCTTTCTTCCTCCTGGCAAGCGGTGAAAGTTCAACAGGATAATCAATTATGAATGTCGGCTGTATGAGGTACGGCTCTACTTTTTCTTTGAAAATCTCATCAAGGATTTTACCAAGCGATGCGCCTTTTTCTATCTCAATTTTATTTGCCTTTGCCCATGTCACTGCTTTATCAACATTATTCAGAATGTCTGCCGGCACACCCTTTTGAGTCAGCGAATCAAGAAAGGGCATTTTAGGCCAGGGAGGGGTAAAATCTATTTCTCCCTCTCCAAACGGAATTTTCAAAGTCCCGAGAGTCTTTTCCGTCACATAAGAGATAAGTTCCTCTGTCAGGGACATGAGATAATTATAGTCTTTGTATGCAATATAGAATTCCAGCATCGAAAATTCCGGGTTATGTTTTGTTGAAATGCCTTCATTCCTGAAATTTTTGTTGAGTTCATAAACTTTTTCATACCCTCCGACAAGAAGTCTTTTGAGATACAGCTCCGGGGCAATCCTGAGATATAGGTCAATGTCCAGGGCATTATGGTGCGTTTGAAACGGCCTTGCGGCAGCGCCGCCCGGTATCTGGTGCATCATGGGCGTTTCTACTTCAATGAAGCCCTTTGTCTCAAGAAAATCCCTCACAACCTTTATGATAGAGCTTCTTTTTTTGAACGACTCTTTAACTTCCGGATTGACAATAAGGTCTACATACCTCTGCCTGTATCTCGTTTCAATGTCTTTCAATCCATGCCACTTCTCAGGCAAGGGCCTGAGTGATTTTGTGAGAAACGTGAAGTCACCAACTTCTATTGTGAGTTCATTCGTCTTGGTCCTGAAGAGCTTTCCGCTTATGCCAATGATGTCGCCAATATCCAGTTTTTTAACCACGCTGTATTTTTCATTCAGAATGTCCTTTCTGAAATAGACCTGAATTCTGGCGGTAGAATCCTGCACATGCGCAAACGCAGCCTTCCCGAAATCGCGCATCATGATTATTCTTCCGGCTATCACGCATTTAACAGGAGACGCCTCAAGCTCCTCCTTGGCTGTGGAATTGTGTTTATTGATTAAATCAGCCGCATAGTCCTTTACATCAAAACTGCCGCCAAAAGGCTCTACGCCGAGCGCCTTAAGCTCATCAAGCTTTTTAATCCGCTGTTCTATGAGTTCGTTTGTTTCTTCCATCATTTCCCCTGTAAAATTTTATGTGCAAGTTAAAAGTATAATGATTGCCTCTCAGGCAAGTCAAGGAGAGAAAATCCTTATCCTCTTTCTTGCTTCATCGGCAAACAGCAAGAAAACTGCAAAGGGAATCAGGACAAGCCATGCGCTGAGAGATATGGGATACGTGCCGAATATCTTATTCCCCCACGGATGATAGACAATGAATAACTGCAGCAGAAGTTCCACAGCAATTCCTAAAAATATCAGCCTGTTTGAAAAAAATCCGATGCTGAATACGGATTCCCTTGACGAGCGGCATGCAAAGACGTTTGCTATCTGCGTAATGATTATCGCAGTAAGACATGCTGTTGTTGCCTGCATGTAAAGGATGTTATCCGGCGAAGGCATCTCGCCCCATCTCCATCCTCCATTAAACATCACATAGAAAAATCCGAACATGCATGCGGCAGCCTCAATCGGGCCAAGGAATAAATACGCCCTTCTCATTAAAGAAAAATTCAGCAGTCTTTCCTGTAATTTTCTCGGCGGCTGTTTCATTATTCCCGGCATTGGTTTTTCTGCACCGAGCGCAAGCGCCGGAAGCATGTCTGTGCCGAGGTCAACAGCAAGTATCTGTATTATCGTAAGCGGCAACGGAATCTTCAGAAGGATAAACGCAAGATACGGCACAGCCTCCGGAATATTGGATGCAAAGATATACGTCAGGAACTTCTTTATATTCTCATATACGGTCCTTCCTTCTTCAACTGCATTGACAATGGTCGCAAAATTGTCATCAAGCAAAACCATATCAGACGCCTCTTTTGCAACGTCAGTGCCGGAGATTCCCATAGCTATTCCAATATCAGCTTTTTTAAGCGCCGGCGCATCATTAACGCCGTCGCCTGTCACAGCGACAACCTCGCCTTCTTCTTTCAATATTGATACAACCCTCATCTTGTGTTTGGGCGTCATCCGTGCAAATATAACCTCTTTTTCTGAAAGTTTTTCCCTTAATTCCTTATCATTCATACGGATAAACTCATTGCCTTCAATAACAACAGGATTCGCTTTAACAAGTCCTATCTCTTTTGCAATTGCAGCCGCAGTCCTGCTTGCGTCTCCTGTTATCATTATTACCTTTATCCCTGCTTCGTGACATTTCCTGATTGCCTCCGGCACTTCCGGCCTTGGCGGGTCTTCAAGCCCAGCTAATCCGGCAAAGGTCAAATCACTTTCGAATTCTGAGTTTCCTAACTTTTCACTTTTCACTTCTTTCGCTTCAGGCGAACCCGCCGAAGGAGGGAACTTATAACTTTCTTCTATCTCTTTATATGCAAAAGCAAGCACCCTCAGCCCCTTATCCATCATGGAATGATATTCATCGCTGATTCTTTTCCTTATCGTTTCATCCATCGGGGCCTCTTTTCCATCAATCAGCAGATGGCTGCATAAGGGAAGGACACTTTCCATAGCGCCTTTTGTGAAAGAAACAAAGGATGCACGATTTTTTTCATCCTGAATCATGAATCCTGTATCCTGCATCTTGTATACTGTGGTCATCATCTTTCTATCGGAGTCAAAAGGTATCTCTGCTATGCGTTCGCCTTTAAAATCTCCTGTTGTTTCTCTTGCAGCCCTAAGCAGTGCAACTTCCGTAGGGTCTCCCCTGTATTGCCCTTCGATAAAACGCGCGTTGTTGCAGAGATACGCTGTTCTCAGCAAACTCTCCCGCGTCTTTTCTGCCCCGTCTACAGCCCATACCTTTGTTACAGCCATCTTATTCTGAGTGATCGTGCCTGTCTTATCTGTGCATATCACGGTTACAGAGCCGAGCGTCTCAACCGATGTAAGGGTTTTGATTAATGCCTTTCTCTTTGCCATCCTCTGGCTTCCCATTGCAAGGGCCAGCGTTACAGTAGGGAGCATTCCTTCAGGTATAAGCGCCACTGTTATCCCGATGGCAAATATGAAATTGCTCCAGAAACTCCTGCCGATTAAAAACCCGATCAAAAAAAAGAACACTCCAGCCATTGCAGCTATTACAGCAATAACTCTTGTAGCCTTAACAATTTCCTTTTGAAGAGGGCTGAGGCCTGCCTCTACAGCGCCTGTCAGGTGCGCTATGCGTCCGAACTCTGTCTGCATTCCCGTTGCAAATGAGACCGCCCTTCCCGAACCGCTCACAACTGCCGTGCCTGCAAAGACAATATTTGGACTTTCAATAAACTCTCCCTCATATGCCTCATGCCTTCTCAGCATCGGTTCTGACTCACCCGTAAGAGGAGCGTTGTTCACTCTCAACCCTGAAGTCTCTATGAGCCTTGCATCCGCAGGGACTTTATCGCCCTCTGAAAGCAGAATGACATCGCCGTGGACCACATCACGCGCATAGATTTCTTTTTCTTTCCCGTCTCTTAAAACCTTCACATAAAACGGAAGTAGTTTTTTTAATTCTTCAAGCGCCTTTTCAGCACGGTATTCCTGAATAAAGGTAAAAATAGCGTTGATGAATATCACGGCTGCTATCGCAATGCCTAATGTAAGCATGCCCTCGCCCGGATGGAGGTATTCAGACAAAAATGACATAACGGTCGCTATCCAAAGGAGTATCGCTAAAAAATGAGTGAACTGTTTAAAGAATCTGAGATAGAGAGGTTTTTTCTTTGCCTCTTTTATCTCGTTAAAGCCGAATTCGGAAAGCCGCCTTTCAGCCTCCTCTTCTGAAAGCCCGTTCTCTGACGTAACAAGTGTGTGTAAGACTTCTTCTCTTGTGAGATTATGTATTTTCACCCTTCATATCTCGGCTTTAAAATGATAAGGTCGCAGGGAGTATTCCTCAACACTTCCTCAACAGGATTTCCTCTTAATATAGAACTCAGCATGCTCCTCTGGCTGGCCCCCATTATTATGAGGTCGTGCCTCTTAGAGAAAGCCTCAATAGTAATCATCCTGCCTATGCTTCCGGGAACAGACCTCCCAGCATGGGCAATGTCATATCTGCGCAAATGCCCTACAAAATCCGTTATGTCTTTGGGAAGTTTCTCTTCCCACTCAATGGGCGTCAGATGAATTTCTCCGTGAAAAAATTTTGACACTGCTTCCGGAGAGTGAAATATAAAAACCTCTGAACCGAATGCCTGTGCAATCTTGGCAGTAAAATATACCCTCTCTTCAATATGGTCAATCCGCGCCTTCAGAGGGATAAGGATTTCTTTGGGACGCATCCTGCCTGTGTGGGCTATTCTTACAAGCGCTACTGAACACGGCAGGTTAATTGAAAGCCTTCTTGCAACAGTGCCTGCGAAAAATCTGCGTTCAATATCCTCTCTTCTCGTTGACGCGAAAACAATATCTATTTCTTCGCGCCTTACAATCTCGCCTATTTTTCTTACAGGGTCTCCTGTCTCTGTTAGGGCCTCTATCTCTATGCCGGTTTTCCCCGCTTCAAGAAATATCCGCTTTATCGCCTCCTCCGCCCTGCTAATAGTGGCGGCCGTCATTTCTTGCTCAGCAACAAAGCACAGATAAAGCTTTGCTCCTGTGATGCGGGCGAGATTCACAGCATATTTTGCAGTCACCTCTGAGTTAAGGTGCTCGTTCACTGCGGTGAGAATTTTCTTATACATACAAAGATTATACTGCCATCGGATTATTATTCAAAATATTTTATTGGATGCAATAGGCAGAATTGGTTTAAGCGGCATCAGGGATTTTTTGCGGTTCTTCAAATAAAAAAGGGGAGTGAAATTTTTGCGTTTCACCCCCCTCTGTCAAAACATCTTATCCCTTCTGGATATAAATATCCCAGGAGCCTTTTGCATCGTCCTTTACAGACTCAAACTTATGCCCCTGCTTTTCGCACCATTTTGGAAGGGAATCTTCCGCTGAAGCAGGCGCGTCACAGAGTATCTTCAAAAGCTGTCCGCTTGCCATCTTCTCCACCGCCTTCTTTGCCAGCACCAATGGATACGGGCATACCCTGCCCAGCACATCAAGTACCTGATCCGGTGTTTTGCTGCTTAGTTCTCCCATTTAAATCCTCCTTTTTATTAAAAGAATAATACGTGTTTTGCGTCTTCCATCGCCTTCTGTATCTCAGAAAACGGAGCAACCTTTATCTTCTTGTCAGCGCCCATATCGTCTGCATCAGGCATTGCATCTTCCGGTATGCCATACTTTGCAAGGTCTTCCTTGCATACAAGCACATCAAGGTCCACAAGGAGAGAATTCTTAATATGAGACTCTGTGCTTGTTATGCCGTATAAGTCCATTGCCTTCTGCCCTTTTTGAAGCCCGAGCACCCCTTCTCCTACAAAACATAATGTCGGTGTTACCGTATCGCCGTCCTCAAGCAAAATCTCAACGGTCTGGTAAGCTATTGCATGGGTTATCGCAAGTCTTGATGTTTCTCCTTTATACTGCGGTTTCTGAACAATATAAGCAAGTTTCACGTCACCCATCTTACTCACCTCCTATCTGAAGGACTCTGTCCGAGCCGTGTATCTTTGCAAGATACCAGTGCATGGCATTCCACTGCAGCTTCTCAATGCCCTCGGTCTTCTGTATGCCTCTTGCCACTGTGCATGCCTCGCATGTGCATATCTCAACACCCTTTTCAAGAAGAGCCTTTAAATATTTTTCACCTGTTGAATAGTCTTTTAAGTGCTTCTGGTGAGCCTTGACTGAACCTGTTGCATTGCCTGAAAGCCAGATATTAACTTTATGCCCTTTATTAACTGCTGCCTCTGCAAGTTTCAACGCAAAGTCGTAACTCATGTTGCCTACAAGTCCCGGAAAACATCCTATTGTTAAAGTTCCCATTGAATCCCTCCTAAAGCCACGCTAATTTATCGTATTCATTAAAGATAATATCCACCACGTCGCCGTAATTTACAACCTTTACACGCTTGTCAACATCAGCGTCATTCATACCCCTTGTCTGGATATCTTCAGACAGGGCATACAAATTCGGCGCCTTATCCAGCAGAGCTGACGCTTTCCCGTTTTCTTTTGTAGTTGCGTGATAAACACCGTTTGCCACAAATATAATGCCGAGTTTATCGGCCTTTAATCTGTCCAGTGTATCACTTGCCAATTTAAAATCACTGACAAATACAGCCAACTTCATACGCTCCCTCCAATTTTTATGTTTTTATGTTTTCTTAGAAGAATTCTGCAAGAGTTACATTTTATACCAGCTTAAGCGTTACTTTGTCAACAACAAAAATCTGACAGATGCGCCTATAATTTTAATAAATAAACCTATAATTTTATGCGATGGTTTGTAAAAATTCCCTGATATTGAATTGAATTATATCAACCAACAGCTTAAAATCTTTTATGGACAGATTCAGGATCTCCACAGCCTTCACGCCAAAAGGCGACCAGCCAAGGGCAATAAAAGAACTCACCGATGGAATAGAAAAAAAACTCAGGCATCAGGTGCTCCTCGGAGTAACAGGCTCGGGCAAGACCTTTACAATAGCCAACGTCATTGCAAATGTGAACAAGCCCGCTCTTGTCATAGCGCACAACAAGACACTCGCAGCGCAGCTGTACGGCGAGTTCAAGGAGTTATTTCCAGAAAATGCAGTAGAGTTTTTCGTGAGCTACTATGACTACTACCAGCCCGAGGCTTATATCCCTACCACTGACACATATATAGAAAAGGATTCTTCAATAAACGATGACATAGACAGGCTGCGGCATTCGGCTACAAGGGCAGTGCTTGAAAGAAGAGACACTATCGTTGTTGCATCGGTCTCCTGCATATACGGCATAGGCTCGCCTGAGGATTACAGGAATATGCATCTTACAATAGAGGAGGGAATGCATACAGACAGGGATGAGATACTGAAAAGGCTTGTTGAAATGCAGTATGCGCGCGCTGACGCGGATTTCAGGAGAGGGACCTTCAGAGTAAGGGGAGATATTGTGGAAGTCTATCCCTCTTTCTCTCTTGACAGGGGGATAAGGATTGAGTTCTTTGGAAGTGATATTGATGCAATAAATGAATTCGACCATCTGACAGGAGAAAGGACACGCAGGATTGAGAAAGTCGCACTGTTCCCAAACAGCCACTGGATAACGCCAAGGGAAAAGCTTGAGCCGGCGTTAAAGAGAATAGAGGCTGAGATGAATGAAAAGATTGAGTCTTTCCTGAAAGAAAAAAAGATATTTGAGGCGCGCAGGATTGAGCAGAGGACCAGGTTTGACCTTGAGATGCTGAAGGAATTCGGCTACTGCCACGGCATTGAAAACTATTCAAGGCAGTTGAGCGGAAGGGCAGCCGGAGAGCCTCCGTATACGCTTATTGATTACTTCCCTGAAGACTTTTTGATTGTGATAGACGAATCTCATGCAACAGTGCCCCAGATAGGAGGCATGTATGCCGGCGACCGCTCAAGAAAGCAAACGCTCGTTGATTACGGCTTCAGGCTGCCTTCAGCGCTTGACAACAGGCCTCTGGCATTTGCGGAATTTGAACACAGGGTAAAGCAGGCCATCTATGTCTCTGCCACGCCGTCTCAATATGAGATAGAAAAAGCAGGAGGGAGAGCCACAGAACAGATTATAAGGCCGACAGGGCTTGTGGACCCGAAACTGACAATAAGGCCTGTATCATCTCAGGTAGACGACTTGTTAGAGGAAATACGGAAGAGAGCAGCAAAGAACGAACGCATACTTGTCACAACTCTCACAAAAAAAATGGCGGAGGATTTAACAGACTTCTATGCCAATCTGGGCATAAGGGTAAGATACTTGCATTCCGACATAGATACACTTGAGCGTGTTGAGATAATAAGGGACCTGAGGCTCGGAGAATTTGACGTGCTGATAGGCGTAAACCTCCTGAGAGAGGGGCTGGACCTCCCTGAAGTGTCTCTGGTTGCAATACTGGATGCCGACAAAGAAGGCTTTCTCCGTTCAGAGCGTTCTTTGATACAGACCGCAGGACGCGCGGCAAGACATATAAATGGAGAGGCAATTTTGTATGCGGACAAAATAACAAGCTCTATAAAAAAGACTCTGGATGAGACAATTAGGCGGAGAAATATACAGGAAAGGTACAATAGGGACATGAATATTACGCCTGAGACTGTTAAAAGCAATATAAAAGACATATTAAGCTCCATCTATGAATCTGACTACTGGACCGTGCCTGTTGCAGCAGAGGGAAAAGCAGAATACGGATATGACGATGAAACGCTTAAAAGGCTTGAGGGGGAGATGAAAGAGGCGGCCAAGAAACTTGATTTTGAGCGGGCAGCGGCAATAAGGGACAGGATTAAGGAGATAAAAAATAAGATGATTGAGATAGGAATAAAATAATGAAAATGAGGCCGCATATCATGCCAAAATATGTAATCTACGGCTTCTTTGTTATCGGCCTTATCTCTGCGATAGCATTCAGGGCGATAATTGTCTTTCAGCATCTTGAGCCTTCGTGGGTAAGGCCTGTGTGGTATGCAGGCATTGTCGGATACATCTTCTTCTTTCTCTACAGGTACAGAATAACAAAGAAGAGGAAAAAGGCTATAGATGATTTTCAGCTTATTGACAAGGTGAAAGCCAACGCCTGCCTCACCGAAGAAGACAGGGAGATTGTTCTGTATCTTCTCTCATCAATAAAATCCTCACCCGAAGACCTGAACTATGCGATAATCTTCATCCTTTCAATCCTTGCAATACTCGCTGATATTTTTCTAAGCATCCTTAGATGAAACTCTCAGCCTTACAGTTGCAGCGCAGAATCGAAATGAAGTATTATCATCACATTGGGAGTGCATAGGGTTCTGGTGTCCCTCCCGGCCTTCAAAGCCGGTGTTTCCGGCCACAAACCGGAAGGGTGGGTTCGATTCCCACACGCTCCCGCCAAAGAATATTTTTAAATGAATTAGTTGCGGTTCTGAAACCCTCTAAAATACCGTGAACAAACCGTGAACAGAAGCAATTTTTAATTAAAAGGTTGACAAACTATTCAACCCATGTTATATTTTTTAATTATGAAGCTTAGTCAAAAACTAAAATCATTAAGAAAAGGGAAAGGAATAGGGATAAAACCACTTGCTGAGGAGCTGAACGTTAATTATACCTATTTGAGCAAGCTTGAAAATGACAAAGCGAATCCTTCAAAAGAAACAGTTAAACGTATAGCAAATTATTTCAAAGTAGATACAGATGAACTAATGATTTTAGCCGATAAAATTCCTGATGATATTGAGCGCATTTTGAGAGAAAATCCAAAGGAAGCTATCCAATATTTAAGAAGGAAATTTGGACGTGAGCCCAGGACGTGATAATTTTATAAAGTTAATTCTTGGTCAAGAGAAAATAAGCAATAGATTTCATCCATTGGAACTTATTACTGATAAAGGAAACTTTTCCATATTAATTAAATGCTCTGATAGTTCGTTTAAAAAAGAAGTTGCTTTAAAGTTTTTTGATCCATTACAGAAAAATGATGAATACAGGCTTAGATGTTTTCATAGAGAGGCAAAAATATTAGAGCGGTTTAAGGGTCAAGACAATATTATAGAGTTAATCGAGGGATTGTCGAGCCATGAAATATTATTGAAGGATAGCGTTTCAGGTGCTGAGCTTTCTTTCAACTATGAATATATTGTTTTGGAATTGGCTGAATCAGACATCCAGGAGTATATCTATAATGGCGAGGACGAGGAGGATGCTTTAAAGAAACTGGAATGTTTCAGAGAATTGTGTAAGGCTGTAAATAGAATTCACAGACAAAACACCGTTCATCGAGATCTAAAACCTGATAATTTTGTAATATGTGATGGCGATGTAAAACTTAGCGATTTGGGCACTGCAATTGTTTTAAATGAGAGCAATCCAATACTTTCAGAATATTTTTCACCTGTAGGTCATGGGGGTTATGTGGCACCTGAATTATTGTGTGAAATAGGAATAAGAGATATTTATACGTTTAAAGCAGATATTTTCTCTTTAGGGGCTATCTTATTTGAAATGTTTACAAAAACTATGCTTACTGGAAAAATTTACAATCAAAATTTTATACAAGAATTATTGGGTTTGAGACTTTTAATGTCACATACAAAAAACAAATCTGAGCGGGTTAAATTTTTTAATGAGAACATCGATTCTGTAGTTTCTTCTTTGAGATTACCTGATATATTTGCATTTAACAATTTTGTACCAAACAGTATCAAAAATAATCTAAATAAGTTGTATAAAGAAATC
>QZJQ01000040.1 GCA_003599795.1 Nitrospiraceae bacterium | reverse complement strand
GGAGAACTTCTTGCTCTCATAGACCTCGTTATTGTCCAGCAAAATTGAAACCTGAGACTTGCATAGATGACACTTTACGTTTAGAACATCACTTTTAGCCTCATTCGTTTCAGCTAACAGCGCCAGTGCCTCAGCATTTCCGCTGTAATCAGCAATTCGGCGTCCGCAATTCGGACATTTGAGCTTTATCTTTTTCACCATCTCGTACCCTCCTGCATCATTTTTCTCTATTAATACAAATACCTGCTCTTAAAAAAGGGCAGGCATTCGCAAAGATCGGCAACCAGGCTGTCATAGCGTATCAAACGCTTTAGACCCTCGGCTTTGCGTCCCTGCCTTTTGGCAGGTTTGCCCTTAACCTTTTTATATTTGTTTGTCAGAGTAATTATTGCCGTCTTGCTTCTTTGCAGACGGTTGTTTTCTGTTAACCCTGTTAATTTCGAGTTAGGCTTAACATTAGTAAACTTATTCCTCTTGACATAATGTGCAACATGGATTATTATAAATGTGCAGGTTATCTTCATATTCGAATTATATGCAATTTAATTGCATATGTCAATATATAACATGAAATTTACCTGCATATAAATAGGAGGGCGGTCTATGAAATTCGGAGAAAAACTAAAAAATGCCCGCGTCGCAAAAGGCATGACGCAGGCGGAACTGGCGCAGGCGGTGGGAATATCTCTCCGCACAATGGTCAGCTATGAAAACGGAGATTGCTATCCTAAAAAACGCGAGGTATACGGGAAGCTGGCTGAAATTTTGGGTGTTGATACGAATTATCTGCTGACCGAGAATGAGGAGTTTATAAACGCTGCCGGAGAAAAATACGGCTACCGTGGAAAGAAGTACGCTCAGCAGCTCATTACAGAGGTCAGCGGTCTTTTTGCCGGAGGCGACATAGACGACGAGGATATGGATGCCGTTATGAGAGCAATCACCGACGCTTATTGGATAGCCAAGGAGAAAAACAAAAAGTACACGCCGAAAAAGTACCGCAAAGAAGATAAAGAGTAGTCCGTTTTTTTGGACTGCTGCTTTGATAGAATTATCATAGGGGGTGAATTCATTGAACAAAGCGCTTATTTATGAATCAGCTGAAAAATTTATCAAGCGCTTCGGAACGCGTGATCCTTTTGCCATAGCAGACGGACTGGGCATTGAGGTTCTGTTCCGCAATGACTTCACTAATCTGAAAGGGCTTTACCGCGTAATTCAGCGCAACCGCTTCATCTTTTTAAATAATAACCTGCCGGAACAGGTACAGACTTTGGTATGCGCCCATGAGCTCGGACATGACACACATCATCGGAATCTCGCCGATGACAGTCCGTTCCGCGAATACATTCTTTATTCCATGAATACACGTCCAGAGTATGAAGCCAATTTGTTTGCGGCTTCACTGCTTCTTCCCGATGATGAGGTTCATATGTATGCCCGTGAAGGTTATGACGTTGTCCAGATTGCAGGCATGATGAACACAGATATCAATCTCATGCTGATAAAAATGGAAGATATGAATTCCAGAGGCTATTCGTTCAAATCAGTTTATACACCGCGCTCAGATTTCTTGGGCAGATAACCGATCTTTCTGAGGAGGAATACTGACATGGCTGAAACAAAGGTTTATGTGCCTGTCGTGGCCGCCTTTGACAAAGACGGTATATTATTACCGCTCGAACTGACTTGGGAGGACTGCTCTACATATATCATTCACCGAGTAATTGACATCAGACTGCGGCGGCAATGAAAGCCGGTGGGCAGGGCGACCGGTACACGATCCGAATAAATGGACGGCAGAGCTACTTGTTTTTTAAAGAAACGCATCGCTTACCAGCAATAAAATAGGCCGCTGGTTTGTCGAACGGCGACAAAGATAATAACACGAAAGCCCTTCTTACTGAACCGTAAGAGGGGCTTTCGTATAACGTCCCGCACTCACGACTGCCCTGATCTGCTTAGACATCGGCAGGTGCTTAGATAGCTCTTATCTTAGCACGTGGTGGTGGCGTGTGCGACTGCACTTAGGTGAATATTCCGGTGCGGCGAAGCCGCAGTTCCGGAGATTTGGAAACCGCCTGTCCGGAACTGGAAACCGCGCCAAGTTGAACTTACTCGCTTAGATTTTTATCTAAGCCATATACCTCACGCATTGAAATGTCTTTCGATGGATCAATGCTTTCAATATTGACCTTGTACGCATCATGAACGATGCGATCAAGAATGGCATCGGCAATTGTGCTGTTGTCACCGCCGAGTTGTTCATACCAGCCTTCCTGACGAAACTGAGAGCAAAAAATCGTAGAAGATTTTTTACGACGCTTGTGAAGCAGTTCAAAGATGTCCTTGCTTTCAGATTCAGGAAGTTTCAAGAGCAACCATTCATCTAGAATAAGCAGCATTGGTTTGGTATACTTCTCCATCGTTTTTTTGTAGGACCCTTCAGATCGTGCGATCTCGAGATCGAGAAGCAAATCGGGGAGCCGGACATACTTTACGGTATAATACTGTTTGCAAGCCTCCAGCCCAAAAGCGCAGGCCAAGTAGCTCTTACCGCCACCAGTCGCACCAGTGATGAAAATATTCCGGTGCTCTGTAATATATTCGCAGGTTGCAAGCCGCTGTATCAGAGACTTGTTCAGCTTCCTGCCAGACGAGTAGTTGATTTCCATGACACTGGCGTCAGTCTGTTCGAATTCAGCCTTTCGAATCAGCCTTCTAAGGCGGTTGTTCTTGCGACTAGTGTATTCGATATCCACCAGCATTCCAAGGCGGTCATCAAATGGTACATCCTTCATCTTGGGATCGTTCATCTGGTTGCGGAAGGCATCCGCAAGAGCCGTCAGGCGCATTTCAATCAACTTATTGATTGTACTTTGGTTCGTCATCAATGTTACCTCCTGTAGTAACCGGCACCTCTGGTGATGCCGTATTTCTTGGCTGTGGATTCAGCTGCTACTGTGGGGTGATCCTTAAACGGATCCTCCTTCCCGGCGATAAGAATATTCTTGATACTCTTGTAGCTGGGGGAGGCTGTATAGGTAAGTGCCTTTTCACAGGCTGACTCCAGACGCTCTGCAGAATATTTTTCTGCCAACTTCAGAAGCCCCATACAACTGCTGTAGGTTTGCTGCTCCACTCGCTTGGAGGTAAGGATTGTATCGACTACCTTGTATGTATTGATCCCAATCCGCTCGGCCCACTTTCGGAACCGATCGCCATCCCACTCCAGATACTTCTGGTGATTCTCCGGCATGTGTTCTATGGTGGTGCTGTACTGCCCAGGCCTTCCGTAAAGTCGGCTATGAGAACAAATGCGGTTGTGCTTGAAGAATACCTCGATGGTTTTTTCTGTTACCCTCACGTCTACCTTGCGCTTGATGTATTCGCTTGGGACGGAGTATAGCATTCTATCAACAGATATGTGATAATTGAACTGAACGGTGGCTTGTTTCCAATCCGCCAGTTCAAAAGGGGTAGCAGGTAAAGGTGCCAGTAATGGCTTTTCTTCCACAAGAAACAAACTGATCCGGCTGCCCTCTTTCTTTTGAAATAACTTTGAATTGAACTCCTGCAGCTTTTCTCGGATTGCTTTATTCAATTCATGCAGGGAGAAGAATTGCTCGTTTCTAAGCGCTGCCGTGATCCAGGTGGAGATGTTTCCAACGGACCCTTCCACAGTTGGTTTATCTTTAGGTTTCCTGACTCTGGCGGGAATTATGGCTGTACCGTAGTGCTCGGCCATTTCGTAGTAGGTGGTGTTGACCTGCTGGTTGTACCAGCCGCCATTGTGGGTCACTGCTGTCTTGCAGTTGTCTGACACCAGGATCTTGGCTACACCGCCAAAGTATTCATACATATGGACATGAGCTGTGATCCATGCCTGCTGCTTCTCGTTGATGAATGCTTCAACGTAGGCATACTGGCTATAGGTCATGACGCCAACGAAAATGCTTGCATTAATGATTTCGCCGGTATCTGGATCGATGATTTGAGCATGATCTCCTGCCCAATCCACTTCCACCTGCTCGCCCGGTTTGCGAACTATGTGCATGGTGGCTCGACGTTTCTGCTCATCCTGCTGAATGTAATGGCAGAATTGGGAATACATAAGCGGTTGCTCAACATTCAGGCGACATTCCTCCATGTATTCGGTCCAAAGAAGCTTTTTGCTGACACCATTTTTCAGCAGTTCCTTGCGGATGTAAGCAAAATCTGGCATTCTCTTGACTTTGCTTGACGGATGACTTGGGAACAGTATCTGCTCCAATACAGCGTCAGTCTGGCTTTCGTCCAACGGCCATGAGATGTTTAACTCCTTGGCTCTGTTGATGACTCGGTTGACTGTTTTCTTAGAAACATTGCTGCTGTAAGCAATGTTCTGCTGGCTGAAACCCAGGCTGTGCAGCCTAAGGATTTCACGGTACTTGGTCATTTGCTGACCTCCTTCAAATTTATTTACACCGATTGGTGCATGGATACATTATAAAGGAGAATCTATCGGGTGGTTTCCATTTCCGGTATTAAGGTTTCCATTTAGCCGGAATCGCGGTTTCCTGCGACCGGACTAGCGGTGTAATATGAACCGGAATACTCACTTAGGCTCAGGGAGTGTAGCTTTTGCCTTACAGCAACACCCTAGTCCCTTGTCCTCGCGTGAGTGCCTTGTTAAGTGATGGGTAACTGCCCACGAAGCCAGAGGTTGGCAAGGATGCCAGCCCCTTAAACAAAATCTTCTATAATAACTTCCCAATATTATTTCTAAACTCTGAGTAAGAATTTCCAGTAGAACCGTAATACATAAAATGCCTACACGCAGTTATAACACCTGTCGTCTCATTAGGATACTTAAATGACATTAACGGCACTTTTGATTCCATCTCTTCAATAGTTTGTTCACAACTTACTAATGAGCTCTGAATAAGTCCCTTTGAAAGAAGCAACTCAAATATCTGTTCAGTTGTTTCCTTGCCATGGAGGATCAGTAACCGTGGTTTAAAAGTTAAAAGCAATTTGTAGAACACTTCCTTACCCGCTTCAACTATAGAGTCAGGTTCTTTCCAGAGCATCTTGAGCTTCTCTGTTGGATATGGAATTGCATCTGTTTCAATTACACTTGACGATGATTTGCAAGCTAACCAATTAATAAACGAATTCATACCGACTCGTGTTCTTGAAATCTCACTTTTTCCCTTTAGGATCCTCGACTTCTTGTAATACTCAATAAACCTGTCATAATCAAAAAGCAAATCAACATATTCATCTAGGTTTATGTCATGTGGATAAATAGGTGTCGCTGGGTTAGTACCAACCAAGAAAATATCCGCTTTACTCAAGTCTCCTTTGCAAATAAACGGACGGAAGTACGCTTTACCATCACCTGGAGCATTACAAAGTCTCTTTATTTCATCTCTAGCAATCATATTCGATTTCCTTTCAACTTTCGGTTTCAGCTTTGTAAACCCGCGCAAGGATGCGCGGCCACTTCGTTACCTGTCACTTAACTGATGCTTTTAAGTACATATTTTATATGGATTAGCTATTTAGCAATAGGCCAAGCGATTAAGATTTTTCTGTGTAAAAAACAACGAAATAAAGACTACTCGGTTCGCATTTATATTTCCATTTTGTAAAATGGACTTAAATTAATAAATAGCTGATTGTCGATTTGGCCAGCAATTTCTCTGCTGATTATCTCAATTAACTCCTCTTGTCTCGGCTGGCCTAATGTTAGTCGATATAACGACAGTATTTTAATCAAGCGATTGTATCGCAAGCGGTCTTGGCTCAACGGATACATCGGAACAATACGTTCAATCTTGACCGGAGCTGCTTCTCCATCCGTCAAACACCAGTAGGGAACAAGATCCGGAAGGTCACCCTTTTCTGTTAGTGCGGCTTTTTGAAACATAGCATCCCATGTTTTTTCACTGCTATATTTGTATGCAATATTCTGGCGCACTGCAAGGCACTTATATCGATTGATACGTCCCTCACGCTGCTCCAGGTCTATAGGGTTTGACGGTAAATTCCAGTGCATGACCTTGCGGCAGTAGAAGTGGAAATCCAAACCTTCCTGACCGATTGATGTAGTGGACAGCACGAACGGACGGAATGGTGAATTAAACGCTTTGCGGATTTTCTCAGTTCTCTGCACATTTTCGTTGCTGACGCGAGCATTGAAATATCCAACAGCAAAGTGCGTGCGCAGGCGCGGCTTTTCTTTTTCTCCTCCTGTAAAGGATTCCAGCGTATCTATCTGCAGAGAGGCTGTATCCGAAAAGGCATCGATCATCGCATCTGCAAGGGCTTCACCATGTTCGCCAAGGATATGAGCATATTCATCCAGCATAGCCTGCAGATTGCCGTCCACACTGTATCGAAAGACATTTTCATAATAGGAGTCGTCGCCCTTGCTGCCATACAGCAAGTCAAGGACAGCCGAGCTTTCGGCTTTATTAAACAAGCTGACAAATACCTTTTTAGAAAGCTCCCTGGCGATCACTTCGTTAGAATTAAAAAGCCTGTAGGCACAAATGGCAGGTGAACCAATTGCCATGTTGACTAATATACCAACAGCCCCGGTTGGGATAGTCGAAGGTGTTGCTGATGCATTGCTGTCCAGTGCTTTTATAAGCTCTATCAGCGACTTTGCACCGGCAGCTCCGCTTTCGGAAAGCTTGTATTTGGCTTTGACGGCATCCAGCTTTGGCTGAAGCTTTTCGGTAAGCACTTTCCTGATTTGCTTAATATCTTTGCCGATGTGCTCATCCGGATTATAAAGCCGTGCGAGGGTTCCGGATACATGGCAAACAATATCTTCCGTTTCGTTTTTAAGCCTTGTAATACCAAAACGACGTTCTTCCTTAGTTGCAAAGTACCCTCTGCCACGTTTTAGCCATGCGTTATGAAAGAGCTTGCCGATCGTCAGCCGTTCCACTTCGTAAGATAGCATAACCGACACCATTCTCGGCACCATTTCCCATGAGGAAAATACGAGTACCTTTGAATAGTCTTTGTTTTTCTCAAATAAACTTCCTGTTCTGTAGTAAGACTTTGATGGTGGAATCCAAAGCAGATTTTCTGAGCTGTTTTTACCGCCCTCAAATACAACATCCTTTAGCTTTTCCAGTCGTGCGTTGTTTGCTGCTATAGGCTGATAGTTATGTATGGTGCTTTTCTTCAGAAGCAAGTACTTGGCATTTGGGCCTTTTACCAGTCCAAAGTCATGATATCTAGAAAAATGATCTGTGATTTGTTTTTTGAGCTGGTAGCTTTCCATGAACGAGAGGAGGTAGGGTGAGGATTTTACATAATCCATGGGAACTGTGCGATAACGAAGGGGTCGCTTGCTTCGGGCACTGATTTCATCTAAAAGGGATTGCATCTCACTGTATGATAGAATATCTCCGTCTGAGATTGAAACCTCCCCTGCGTCGCTGTCATCGATAATCCCGCTGTTAAAACGCTCTGTCCGGCAGATGCTTTTATAAAGTGCATCTTCAGCAGTACTCTTCCTTGCAAGCATTACCGTAAAATCACATTTTGAGATTTCGCAAAGCGAGTTAGAGTAATCCTGCCACACCTTCTGAAAGCTTTGATGTGCTTCGTCATCATAAAAAAGAAACCGCATTACTTCCATAAATTCTTTGTAATGTTCCGCATTTTCATCGGCACTGATTTCTTCTAATGTAGAGTACGGCTTGTAGGGCGTTGCCGACAGCAGCAGTACCTTGGTGTCGGTATTCTGCAGAAACTGACGAGTAAGCATTCCTTGTTCATCATCGGCTGGGACAATCAAATCGCGGAAGCGTTGAAACTCATCCATGACAACCAGATCAGGCTCAAGCTTATCAAGACTGATTTGAGCAAAGATCCTCCTTAGAGCGTTGATCAGTGGTCTGCTCTCGTACTTTTTGGATGGGCTTCTCGATGTGCAGTTTGCAAGGATGCTATCAACAAGCTCGCTATCAGCTTTAAGCCGTTTCGTAAGCTCCATGCCTATTTCATAGATATAATTGCTGCCGTTGCTGTCACACTGCTGCACCCTTTCTTCATATGTATCCACATACCATTGCCAATACTTTTCCGCATCATAAGCAAGAAAACGAAGCAGTTTTGCTTTGTATCCCTTAAACATTGTCAGTCGCTTGAGGTGAGCGAACATCAAAGCACGTTCCTCTTGATTGCCGCAGCCGGAGGTCATAGAAAAAGAGGTGGCCGGTGTCAGCGGAATGAGCTGCTCATAACTGCGATCTCGCCCTCTGTTTTGATAGATTTTGAGGTGCTGCATGGACAAGCGGCTTTCAGAAACATTCATCAAGTCTCTGATGCCAAGCTTCCTTGCATTTTGATTGGCGATATTGATATTAGAACAGATATAAATTACCTTAAAGTGGTCATCGTTTTTCTCATGCCTATGCCAGTCCGAAACCTGTCTTATGACATCACTGGCAATGATGGTTTTTCCAAGTCCAACCTCATCGGCAAGCAGTATTCTGTTTTGACCGCCTCGAAACACAGCTACTATCCGATTGGCAGTGGCTTTTTGAAAATCCTTTGGTATCATTTTTTAGCCTCCTTGCCGCAAGTTCAAACTGCTTGTACATCTCTAAAAACTCATTGCCTACAATGTCCTTATCAAGCCGTTTTATCACGTCTGCAACCTCTTTTAGCCGAGCTGGGTTTTGATGAACCACTTTGAGCATCTTTTCATATACGGCAGCAAAGACAGGCACATTTGCAGATTCATTTTCGTCGCTCTGCATCAGGCGCAGATACTCAGATTCCTCCAGCGCCCCGGCAGCGTAATCTTCAGAGAGCATAAACGACACATAGGATAAAAACTTTGTCTTGGTATTGATAATACTTTTGTATATCGCATTGTCACGCTCTGCCGGAATGCCCTTGGTTTCAATTTTTATGACAATCTTTTGACCTTGCACCCACAAAATATAAAACTCACTCAGTTCTCTGAGTAACATCCCTTTAAGCAGTGTTTGCGGCAGCAGTGCCTGAAGCAGATCCTGCCGCTGCAGCGGAGCAATTTTCACCGTTTCTTCTGTTTTCAGCTCCTTTGATTCCACTTGAATGTCATAGGACTCGCCGCTTGCAACTACCTTTGCGCCTTTTAAGGCATAGATGGCTTCTTTGAACGCTTTATCAATCGCATCCTGCACCGCATCCGCTGGTATCTTTTCGGGCGCAGCTTCGATTTTTTCATACGGGCAGTTTTCATCAGGAATAAAGTCACTAAAAAAGGTTTTAAATCCAACGCAATTCGGCTTATATTTTAGCTTAAGCAGAAACTCTACATTTTTGTGGAACGCATTATGAGAGGCATTGGCTGAACCTATATACAGGAAATTCCCTTCATTTGTTATAGCGAAATAGAGCTTAGCATGTATGTCCTGTTTTACACCAAATTCGTTGTCATTCAGAATATCCTTTGTGATGTAAACGCTGTTAAAACTATTGATTACCGATGGACTAACCGCTGCTTTTCTCGTTACCAACACCTTGTTGTAGGGGCATTTTGACAGCTCATTAATTACATCGTCACTCAAAAAAGGAGAGACAATGAAAATGTCATATTTGATATTAAACAGCTTGGTTTTTTCCTTATCGTACCCACTAATGCCGAGAGGCAGGAACTCATAATCTTCAAAGGGATGTTCTATATCAAACGCCTTAACATGCAAAATATCATCTGCAAGCTCGGTAATTTTCTGCTTCTTTGTTTTATCTGCATACCCGCCTACGAAAGTCAACATGTCAGCGAGGGGTTTGTTCTTATTGCGTTTTGTCCGTGAAATCTCACCCTGCATCGCAACACACAGGTCAATGCTGTTATCAAAGGTCAAATTACGGCTGAGCACAAGAAGCCTTATGTAAGAGTGACCGTCATCATTTGTGTATTTAATAAACCATAGCTTTGGATGGAAGTTCTGTCTGTTCGAAAGTTTTATTTCAAACACGCTGTTTTCTAAAAGCGAATAAATACTCTGTATTTTTTGCGGCAGAGCAATGCCGCCTGCGTTACAGAAGATTGCCACGCTGTCACTGCTTTTGCGGATTGCTTCCAGCAAGTAGAAGGGGCTTCGCTTGAGTTCCGAGTCTGCTTCATCCAGCAGGCCAAACGACACAGGGACGCCGAGCAAAGCTTCGAGATCAAGGGAATAGGTAAGGCCTACTGCGAAATCCAGCTTATATCCTAACTCCGGTTGCAGCAGCTCGCTGTAACTTAATCTATTGTGTGCTGTATCAAACATTGCCATGTCTATCCCTCCAATCCTTTTATGATGTCGTCTATGATGGTTTTGGCTGTACCAAAACGAAAATCGAGCCTGTAAAAATGCACCGGCCTGTCATAGTTATACTGATACTCTTTTGGCTTACAGAGCTTGGCGCGGTCGTCCTTAACGGCTTTTTCCCTTGCAACAATCAGTTCATCCATCGCCTGCAAGTCATTTTTATAAACGCTATCAAGAAAGTCTACGCAGAACTTTGTGGTCGCATAGTTACACGAAATGCGATCCAAAACGGCAGCAAGATCAAAATCGCGATTTACAAACGTAGTTCTCCATGAATTAAACTCATCCATCATTTCCTCATCCTGATAATCGGAGAAAATAATGTTGTAGCGGATGTGCGCACCAATGATAAAATCGGAAAAATCTTTTGCCAGCAGATAATCATGCCTCATTTCATGCGGCAGAATATCCGCAGGAATCTCATCAAAGCTGCTGCAGTTAAGTTTATGCTTAATTAAAAATGCAAGCAGTGTATTTTTGGACAGTAAAGCTTTTGTAATTTTATCCGCTAAAAATTCTGCTTCTTTGCGCGTGAGTGTAATAGCGGCTTTTTTCTCAAAATCGTAATCCGGCAGGATAGGAGAAAACAAAACGGAATTTCCTTGCCCTGCCGTCAGGTCATCAAAGGTATCACCATCGGTTTTAGGTTCAGCTTCATTTTTCTTCTGAGCGGACGACCAAGTGACATTGCAGGCCGCACTGAGTGAAATCCCTGCATTTCGTACAATTTCAAAGGTTCGCAGGCCGTTCCAATAAATGCTGGATGGCTTCATCTTGACCGCCCGTTTTTGTTTTAATGCATTCTTTCCGATAATGCCGGTTTCCTCGCTATCGCTATTTCGCACAAGCGTCTCCACCATTTTATCTTCATTGGCAGTTAGCCATTTATAAAGCTCTCTACCGCTGGACAGTTTCTGGTTTGCTGCTCTTTCAAACAGGTATGGAATGAGCACAAAGTATTTTGCCCTTGTTTGGATGGTAGAAATGCCGGGGAAGAGAATATCTGCATAGGCATCCCGAATGACTCCGATGCCAAGCTCATCCAATGCTGTTTGTGTTCCGAGCAGCTTCAACGTTGCGAGTATTTTATTTCTTTCTTCTTTGGAAAAATCGATAAAGCCGATTTGCACCGACTCACCCCATTTCTATACTAAAAATCAGTTTCATAAACTTAATCTCTACAAATATCTGAAGCCATGCCAATCAGCTCCTGTCTTGCCCATGCCGGTGCCTCAATCCTTACTAAATTTCCAAACTGGAACAACCACGCATAAAAGGACGGGCTGACTGCTACCCTAACAGTTATTTTAAAATTATCTTTGCCAGGACTTTTGATTGCCACGTCTTGACCAAACTTATCATATACAACGCCAACTAAACTGTTGTCAAAACGCAAAGTTATCTCATGTTCCTCTCCGCCAAACATGGAAAACACTCTTTTCGAGTATTCTTTCAAGCTAAAACCATCAGGCGGTGGGAGGATATCGCTTTCGAGGATCGTAATGTCATCCATACGTTCCACTCGAAAGTGAGAAATACCATCATACTTTTCATAAAACGCAATTAAATAGTATTTTTCATTTTCCCATGACAGGGCATAGGGGGAGGCGGTTCGGTGTCCGTCACGGTAATGTTTCTTCTTGTCCACACCGATGTCAAAATAACGGAATGAGATTTGCTTTCCATCAGCGATTGCCCGATGCAGAACATCTACATTGTAGTATATTTTTTCATTTTCGGTTTTGGCTCGGCCTGAAATCAGTACCTGCCTGCGCAGGTCTTTTGCTTCGTATTCGCTTGCAAGAGTTTCAATCTTTTTAATCAGCTTGCCGGACTTTTTCTCTGTAATAAACTTAGCGGACGCAACCGCATCCACCAGTAGTTTCAGTTCCGGGAGCTCGAAGGTTTTTCCGCCCACATAATAATCATGGGTTTTGCTTTTTCTGCACACCAAATCAACCCCGAACAGCCGAAGGGCTTCAAGGTCATCATAAATGGTTTTGCGCTCTGCTTTAATTCCAAGTACAGCAAGTTCAGCGATCATTTGTTGTACTGTCATGGTGTGCTGCTCATCTGTTTTCTTGTGCAAAATTTTATAGAGATACAGTAATTTTAACTTTTGATTCGATGACTTAGGCATGACGATCACTCCTGCCCTGATTCTTCCTTTTGTGTATCGCTGTCAAAGCCAATTTGCCAAAAGCACATATCAATTATTTTCATCGGCGGGTACTCCACACCGTGTTCGCTTATCTTCAGGCGTACAGCTTCAAAGTCATCATAATAATGCTCATAAAACTCCAGCAGTCCTGCGACAGAACGCTTGGAAAACTGTGCAGAGGCAATGCCTGTGCTGCGAAGTCCGCTTTTGAAATACCGGTCATACGCCGGTACACAGCCAAACACACCCAGCAATATCTTTGTGATCAACGTATCGGAGGAGTTTCGACCATTTTCATTTTCGAAATCGGTTGTTTTTCTGCGATAAATTTCCGACATTTTTTGGTTGAGTTCAAATATTCGATTTATGTACTCGTCATTGTGTGCAATTTCTCGTATGT
Organism: Nitrospiraceae bacterium; assembly: GCA_003599795.1. Classification (GTDB taxonomy): domain Bacteria; phylum Nitrospirota; class Thermodesulfovibrionia; order Thermodesulfovibrionales; family UBA1546; genus UBA1546. Next base: position 4,577 of record QZJQ01000040.1, on the reverse strand, counting down.
TTGTACTTCTTAAAATGCGAAATCGCTCGTTAAGCATTAAATGCACAACCTCAAGATGTACCTTATAGTCCTTTTGAAGCAGGAATGCTGCGCCTCGGAACATTCCCCAGCTTGCCAAATAGTTAGAGAGATGCAGACACATTAAGTCTATGATTTCGTCGTCAGTCGCGGATTGATGCTTGGTAAAAAATGAATAACAGTGCTCCCATGACCGATATCTGTGATTCTCTATTGTGGCCAGCTTATTATGAAAAACAAGTGAATTATTCAGCAGAAAGGCGATATCAACTTGCTCCCACTGCTTTGACTTATCACCTGCAATCGTTTGATATTCAACTCGTCCTTTTGTAAAAATTGCCGGGCACTCCAGCTGTTTCGGTGCTGCATCATCCAAGTAGTACCTGAATTCCAAGGTGGTGCTGTTTCCGCTTGGAGGTGTGACCAGCACATCATATTTTGAAAAGCAGGGGATGCTGCGCATTGCGTCACAAATTGATTTGGGTATGTTGCCCAAGCCCATTTCCTTTTTGATATCTCCGGCACGAATATCCTTTGTTGTGTACCCATCTTCTTTGGCCTGCTGCAGAATACGAAAGATATACCTTCTGATTTCCTCTGTTTTGTTGGCCACCTCCTACACCCCCTCTAATTCTTGAAGTCTTTTCAGTATCACAAAGATTGCGCTGTCCTTCCGTATGTAGCAAGCATTCTGCTACGCATAAAATCACCATAATATCAACATTATATCATATTTAGTGTCCAATAAAACGGATAGTTATGCTTTTATTTAAAGCACCAATTACTTTGTGATTGTTTTATTTTATTTTTAAAGCCAATAAGCAGTCTATAACAAAAAGATACTGTAAATTATTTATTGTTCTTTTTCTGGCTTTATATCTTCTTAGAGTGATATGTTCGCCTTCTCGGTTCATCATGAACCCTTCCATAGTTCATTGAAAGGGCAGACCTTCCCCTTGGCGGGGAAGGTCTTTTATTAGTCATTTAGCTGGAATCCGATTGCGCTAAATAATAAAGATTGCTGCTCTTGCCGCCGTTCTCACGCCATCTTTGCTCCTTGCGCAGACGGCCGTTTTTTTCAAGGTCAGCTATTGCGCGTTTAACCGTACTTCGGGACAACTTTAACTCCTTGGCGATGGTACCAATCGCCGGGTAGCATTTGCCGTCCTTATCTGCTCGGTCATGCAGGTACATATAGACAGCCCTGGCGCGATGCGGAAGCTCCGAGGAATAAAGAGAAGAAAAGTAACCCACAGCTTCACCTCCTATTCAATCCGAACAGGTGCTTTTGTCCTGGTAGGCGCTTCCGGCTCCTGAATCGGTGAGTGAAGTAATCCGCCCGATGCGGCTGCACCAGCTTCGGCTTCCTCCGTCACATCCATGCAGGCAGAGTGCCGGCGGATGATTTCTTCCTCCACTCTGCGTCTGTCTGCATACTCCACCACTCGGGCCGATTTCTCGGCAATCTCATAAGGCTTGCCAAAGGTAATGCCCCATTCCGTGAACAGCTTCAACCGTGTACGCATCGGATATGCTCCGGTCTTGGTGACTATAAAGCAGCCTTTTGGCATAGACTTTAACTCGTCGGGAGTCATCAGCGGCCGCTCGATCATCTGCAGACTCTGCGACGGGTCGTTTTTGCCCTGACTGACCGAACCGCTCATGACAGTCTTGCTGCCCATGGCTTTTGATAAAATCTGCGCTGATTCGCTATTTGGAGCAAAGCCGCCGAACACGGTATCCTGGCAGTTGTCTATGATGATGGCAGAGCCTTCGCGGCCATAGTTTTTCTCCAGCTGTGCAAAGCTCTGGATGATGGCTACAATGGACACACGACGTGAACGGGAAGCAGAGAACATCATCTCCGCCGACTCGATTTTGGGAATGGTTCCGATCTCGTCGAGGAACATCATCACACGGTTGGGGAGCTTGCCGCCATGCTCGTCAGCCACTGACAGGATTTCACGGTAGAGCTGCTGGACGATCAGGCTGATGATGAAATACTTTGTGTTATCTTCCTCCGGCATTACCAGGAAGATGGCGTTTTTGTTTGAACAGAACTTCTCCGCATCGATTGCCGTGTCAAAGCATAGGATTTGCTCCAGCTCAGTATCCAGAAAAGCGTTCAATCTGGATAGGGCAGTGGAGAGGACACTCTGCATGGCCTGCTCCGCCGAATTGAGCGCCGCTCCCGCGAACCACTTGGTCTTATGCTCGTCCGGCAGATGAGCAAGGAGCAGTTGAAACAAAGTCCTGCCCTTGACACCGCTGGGGGCCAGCAGATCCTGAATAAGCTTGAACACCGACACGATGTGCCGCTGCTTCGGCTCGCAGTATTCCGCGATAAGCAGGATCACGGACGTCAGCAGCCCTTCTGCTGCATCATAGAAAAAGGCATTTTGTCCAGCCATTGCTGAATCAAAGCCGCCGGAGGAGATGATGGTTTTGGCGGTAATCTTGGCATACTTCTCCGCTCTGGCCTTAAACGCAAGGTTCTGAGGATTATTAAGATATGCGTCCATATACCGGTTGACCAAATGGAGCAGATTGTTTCCGTCCGAGCGGGTGGGATTTCTCAGGTCAATGACAGCAACATCGAATCCGTAGTTGTCTTTTGCGATTCCGGCATAATTACGGTAGAGGTCGCCCTTGGTGTCGGTGGTCACAAAGCTCATTCCACAGGCGCAGGCGTATTCCAAATTCGGATAAAGAAAGTTAGCGGTCTTGCCGACACCCGCCGCGCCGATCATCAGACAGTGGATATCGTCATCGTCCACCAGCGCATATCCGTGCGGGGCGGTATTGTCAAACAGCGACGCCTTCCTCCAGCCGACTATCAGACCCTGCGCTTTCGGAAGGCTTTCTCCCTTCCGCCACTTCTCCGGCTCGTAGGGAACCTCGGTATAAGTCTTTTTAATCTCCCGCTTTGTTGCCCAGCGAGCTGTACCGTGCTGACCGTCGCCGACTGTTTTGGACTTGATGCCGTTTAAAGTGTAGTAATGCGCTATGAGTGATAACAAGCCGATAACCCCGAACATAGACAATCCGGCAGCTGTTAGAATTATGATTTGGGATGTCTGCAACTCGATCCCTCCTTTACATGGTCATAGAAAAATTTGCAGTTTGCTCCCGTACCGGAAGCAGTGGCAGCATCTCCAGCTCAACAAACATCAAGGTTTTTACGCAATCCAGCGCAAGGCGCTGATAAGAGGACAGGAGCTTTTCCTTATCCTCCAGCGTTCGGATACCGGAAGCCTGAAGCTGACGGTTGATATCCGAAACATCCTGCCGCAGCTGCTCCGCCTTAGTACGAAGCCAGCCCCGATCCTCATGGGGACGGTAGCTGTTCTGCAGCTTTTGAATGAGCTGCTCCATTGTCACAGGCTGTTCCATCTGGCGCAGCTGCCTTTGCATGGCTGTCAGTGAACCAGCCGCCATACACTGCAGGCATTCCCGAACAGCTTCTGTATTCAGAGCCGCTGTTTTGCCGGAGGCAAAAAGCGGCTCCACCGTCTCGGCGCACTCCGCGAGGAAGGAGTCAATGTCTTTATGTGTTCCAAGGGCTTTGCACAAATCGTGCAGCTCAGCGCACACCTTCGGCAGAAGCTCCAGCTTAGGATGCTCCCGCGCCGGGATGGGACTGACGCCATGCCTGGCTTTCAGATCCTCGTTCCAGTCCTTGTACTTCGATTGCATTACTGAAATATCCGCATAGCCCTTTTCCAGTAGAATATCCTTCAGGCGGCCGACAGCCTCAATGCCTGCTTCATCATGGTCCAGGCACAGCACGACGCTTTTCAGATGAGGATTCAGTTCCAGCTGGCGGAGCATGGCGTGTTCCGATACACCGTCCAGGGTAACATAGCTGTTACACTGCCAGTCCTTCCGGTTTAGCGTGATGAAGGACAGCATATCCACCGGCGCCTCAAATATATAGAGGATGTCGCTCTCTCCAATCAAGTGAAAGCTGTATTTCGGGTCGCTACCCTCCACGTTGCCCTTATAAGGCTCGCCATGAGTATAAGTACCTCGCTTGTGAGCATGGCAGGGAACGCCGTTTTCATTCAGACCAACAAATACTGCGTTATGGTATTCCTTGTCCTCGTAGATCAGCTTTTCATGTGCGAAGTGAGACAGCACCTCACGATCTATGAACCGCTGCTTAATCAAGTACGCGAACACCCGGCGCATATCGTGATTGGCTTCCGGAAGATAGAATCCTTTACGGGGAGCCGGCGCACTCTTGACAGTCTGATTCCACTCCACGCCGGACTCACCGCCGAGGAGCAGCGTCACAGCTTCCGGAAAGCTCATGTCATAGAATTGCTGAACAAAATCAATAGCATGCCCGCCTTCCTTCCGGCTGTGGCGGAACCATTGATTGCCACGCACGGTTACGCTGTCATGACGCTTCCAGCGCCATTCGCGGCCGGAGCGTACAAGCTGCTCTCCCTGACGCTGGAGGAAGTCCACCAAATCAACTGAATTGGCCCGTTGTTTTTGTTCGTCTGTAAAGTGAATATATGCCATACTGCAATTCCTCCTTTGTCAGCGTTTAC
>QZJQ01000018.1 GCA_003599795.1 Nitrospiraceae bacterium | reverse complement strand
GGCTGACCTCAACATTCTCATCTATTGCCGTCGGTATATTCTTGCCTGCAAAATCAGCCTTTATCGGTAGCTCTCTGTGCCCCCTGTCTATCAAAACCGCAAGCTGTATGCAAGAGGGCCGTCCCATATCCATTAGCGCATCCAGCGCAGCCCTTATAGACCTGCCTGTAAAAAGAACGTCATCAACAAGAACCACCTTCATATCCGTTATCTCGCAGGGCACCTCTGTCCTTCTGACCGCAGGCTGTTTTTCCCTGATATTCAGGTCATCCCGGTAAAAGGCTATATCAAGAGAGCCTACGGGAATTTCTTTGCCCTCTATCTCCTTAATCTTGCCTGCAAGCCTCTTTGCAATGTGCACACCTCCGCTCTGTATGCCTACAAGACAGAGGCCTTTGGTCCCCTTGTTCTTTTCAAGGATTTCATGCGCCATCCGCGCAAGTATCCTGTCTATGTCTTTTTTATCAAGCAGTTCTTTAGGCATTTTTAGGCATAAAAAAACCTTCCCCGCTTGTGATGAGGAAGGTTATTGTAGTTTTCATTTCCGCAGCTCACGCTGCCTCCTTTGCCTTTTTAACCTCGCAGGGCTATCCTTAAAGGCATAGATATTAAAGCATAACAAATAAATCCTTGTCAATTATTTTAAATCTGCTATACTTTTTTAAAAGGAGGGCCTATGGATAAGCACACAAAAACCCTTATAATCTCCTTTCTTTTCTTTCTCATGGCGTGGCCCGCATTTGCCGCAGAACCCATAAAGATTGGCGTTTCCCTTGGGCTCACAGGCAAATACTCTGAGATGTCAAATATGCAGATGAAAGGCTTCAGGCTGTGGGAAAAGGAGGTGAATGAAAGGGGAGGCATTCTTGACAGAAAGGTTGAGGTCCTTATCCGCGATGACAGGAGCGACCCGCAGACAGCAAAATCCATATATGAACAACTGATACTTAAAGATAAGGTTGACTTTGTCTTCGGCCCTTATTCAAGCGGGATAACCGAGGCCATACTGCCTGTGACGTAACAACACGGCTATCCTGTGCTTGTCTCAGGAGCCTCTGCCGACAGCCTCTGGCAGAAGGGTTATAAATATGTCTTTGGCGTCTATGCGCCTGCAAGCAAATATACGCTCGGGTTTCTTGAACTGCTTGTTAAAAATGACTTTAAAAATGTTGCAATTATTTATGCCGATGATGCGTTCTCAAAAGATATTGCCTCAGGCACAAAAAAATGGGCGGAAAGGTTCGGGCTTAAGACAGCCTTATATGAAAGCTTCAAAAAAGACACTGGAAATCTGGATTTTATTGTTCTGAAGGCAAAAGCATCAAAGGCGCAGGCATTGATCGTCTGCGGCCATTTTGACGAGGCTATAAACGTAAGGCAGTCCCTTAAAAAGATTAACTGGCATCCAAAGGCGTACTTTGCGTCTGTCGGCCCTGCCCTGTCTTCATTCCGTGATAAGCTCAAATCCGATGTAAACTATACTTTTTCAGCATCCCAATGGGAACATTATAAGGGAGCAAGACTGCCCGGCTGCAAGGAATTCTACGATGCATACCATAAAGCTTATAATGACGCGCCTTCCTACCATGCGGCAACAGCTTACGCAGGAGGACAGCTTATTGAGGCCGCAATAAAAAAAGCCGGAAAAATTGACAGGGAGAAGATACGGCTTGTTTTGCTGTCAATGGATGCTGTCAGCATCATAGGCAGATACAGCGTTGACAGAAGGGGGATGCAGATAAAACACTTTAATGTCATTATCCAGTGGCAGAACGGGGCCAAAGAAGTTGTCTGGCCCGAAGAGCTGAAAACAGCAGAGCCGGTATTCAGATGAAGGAATATTTAAACAGGATAACAAACAAGCTTGCATTCAGGATTCTGGCGCCAACCTTTGTAATTGCGCTGCTGTCAGGACTTATTCTTTATATATTCGTGCTCCGCTCAATATCAGATTTTACAGACATCCACATAAAGAAAGACATCTCAGATACCTCCCTTGACATATACAATATCTGCGATAAAAGCCTGAATGAACTTTTACTTAAAGGCGCATCTGCTGATGAGAAGCCTGCAAGATTCAGCAAGGCTCTGACAATAGGGTTAATAGAAGACTATATGGAACAGAATGGGCTGCAAGGAGCAATTATAGAAAATGGAAACGCGATACTGAAAATCGGCAACTTCCATGCAGATTTTTTTAAAAAAATAGATGAAGATACAGAAGAACTTGCAATTTCGCTTATTAAATATGCTGACGAGAGCTATTATGTAACCCACTCGCATTTTGAGCCGTGGGGCTGGCATATCCTATTGCTAAACAATGCAACTGCCTATTCCGACCTGATACGTAAAGTGAACCGCACATATACACTGGCAGCCATTTTATTTCTGGTGATAATTTATCTCATCCTCCATTTCCTGAACCGTTATATAAGAAAACCTGTAACCACGATAATAAAAGCAATCAAAAACAGCGAAAAGCCTGAATATAAGGGCATCTACGAGTTTGAGTTCCTGAGCAATAATATCGCACAGACCCTGGAGACCCTCCGCAACGAGACGGACATGCTCAATAACCTATACAGCATAGCGGTATCAAGAAAAGGCGAGGACTTTTTTGACGAGGTCGTAAAAAACATAAACAGAATGTTCGGTCTTAATTCCCTCATTGGAAAAGCAAATCCCGACGGGGAGACTGCAACAATAATCGCAATGCATTACGAGGGCCGGATAAAAAACGGGAAAACCTATCTATTAAAGGACCTGATATGCAAAAGAGGACATACAGTCAAAGATGTCTGCATAATTGAAACCGACGCATACAAGAACATCCCCCTGGACTATCTTGCCTCTGTAAAAGCCGACTTATATTTATGCTGTAACATATTTGACAGAATGGACAATATCATCGGCGTTGTGGCCGCTTTCGGCAAGCAGAGGGAACTTACTTCGCTGGATGTAAAGATTTTTCGCGCTGTAGGACAAATGGTTGCGGCGGAATTTGAGAGATTGAATGAAGAGGAAGAAAAAGAGACATTAAAAGAACAGCTTTTCCAGACGCAGAAGCTTGAGGCAATAGGGACCCTTGCAGGCGGCATCGCCCATGACTTTAACAACATGCTTCAGGGCATCCTCGGGTATGCGGCATACCTTAAAATGAAGGTTTCCTCTGAAGACCCTATGTATGAGCCGCTCTCTGTAATAGAACATTCAGCGGAAAGGGCGGCAGACTTAACAAAGAAACTCCTTGGCTTTGCCCGGAAAGGCAAATATATCATTGGACCTATGAACCTGAATGCAGTTGTGAAAAATGTAGCGGCCATCGCGGCAAGGACCTTTGACAGGAAAATAAAAATAGAGACCACACTTGCGACGGACCTCTGGACAGTAGAGGGCGATAAAAGCCAGCTTGAACACGTAACCCTGAATCTGTGCCTCAATTCAAGGGATGCAATGCCTGACGGAGGAATCCTGACCTTTGAGACATTTAATGCTGATATAACGAAAGAAATAAAACCGCACAGATATATGAAAGAAGGAAAATATGCAGGCATAAAAGTAATAGACACAGGCACGGGCATGGATGAAGAAACCAGAAGGCGCATCTTTGAGCCGTTTTTCACTACAAAAGAAGTCGGCAAAGGCACGGGCATGGGGCTTGCGATGGTTTACGGAGTCGTTAAGAACCACGACGGGTTTATAACAGTTGACAGCGCGCCGGGGCAGGGCTCAACTTTTACAATATATCTTCCGGCAACTGAGAAAAAGGCTGAAGAAGAGACAACAGTTTCAAAACCGCTCCATATGGGAAAAGGGACCATACTTGTTATTGATGATGAAGAGATTATAAGAAATGTTGCAAGGGATATATTACACGAGCTTGGCTATGATGCAATTCTTGCTTCAGGCGGCAAAGAAGGCATTGCGATTTATTCTGATAAAAAAGATGTTATAGACCTGGTTATTCTGGATATGATTATGTCTGAGATGGGAGGCAAAGAAACATTCAAAAAGCTGAAAAAAATAAACCCGGACGCGAAGATACTCATTTCGTCAGGATACAGCAAGGACAGCCATGAAGAAGTGGTTCTTGATGCCGGAGAGGCAGGTTTTATCCAGAAACCATATAACATAAACGAGATTGCTGAAGTTATTAAGGAAGTTCTTACAACAGCGTGAATCTTCAGTGTGGCTGATGAACCCTTCTCGCTATTTCAGCAAGCAGTCCTTACACTTATCTTCCTTTGAACTGCACAGCCCTGCTATTCCGTAATGGCACATCGCAAAATCATATTTAAGCGGGTCCTCTGAATCAAGTTTCTTTAATGCATTTGTTATCTCCACAGCCATCTTCCAATCCTGCGATTTACGCTTTGTAAAGCCAAGGCACCTTGAAATCCTTGCTATGTGCGTGTCCAGAGGAATAATGAGCTTGTTTTCAGGAATGCCTTTCCAGACGCCGAAATCAAGGTCCCTCTTCCTTATCATCCACCGCAGAAAAAGATTCATCCTCTTGCATGCGCTGCCCTTTGAAGGCGAAGGAAAGAACTGAAGCAAACCACCCGGCTTTAAATTCTTCCCGTAAACATCGGATGTGTCTGTGCTCAAAACATAATCTATAAAACCTGTCAGGGCCTTGCCTGTGTCAGAATCGGTTTTTTTATAAAAACTCTTAAAAACATTCTCTATGGACTTATGGCTTCTGAGCAAACTGCTTATGATATATAAAAGACAGATAATATCTTTATTCTCGTTAAACCTGTATTTTATCCCCGGGAACAGCCTGCCGTCTCTTTTTACTTTAAACTCCATGAGAAAATTGTATGGGCGACCGCGCATTGCCGAGAGGATTTTTTCTATTACAGGCTTGAATAAACCAACTTTTCCGTAGGCAAAACAGGAGGCTATAAAGCCCGCAATTTCTATATCTTCGCGCCTTTTGTACCTGTGAGGAAATTCAATCGGGTCCTGCCGTATTCTTTCTTTAAAATTGTAATCACGATAAAACTTATCAAGGACTTGTTTAACCGACGGCATTTAGCTTCCTTACCCTGAGCTTAACGCCTAATTCATCTGTAATCTTCCTGCATTTCTCAACATCAACGCCTTCCATTTCAACAACAGTGGCCTGAACATCGGGAATATATTTTTTTGATTCTTTTATAAATGCTGTCACCTCATGAAATGCGTTCTTAAAATCAGGCGCGCATATCCTGTCGTAAACCTTCTCATCCTGCGCATCAAGGCTTACAGAGATGACGTCCACGAGACCTTTTAATTCGGGGAGTATGTTCCGGCGGTTTATAATGCTGCCGTGACCGTTTGTATTAATCCTGACCCTGCCGCCCCTCTCTTTTATCAACGCGGCAATATTTTTAACTATGTCAAACCTGAGAAACGGCTCGCCGTAACCGCAGAAAACAATCTCTTTGTATTGCGAGGGATCGCCTATTGCCGTTTTAATTTCTTCTTCCGTGGGTTCAGCGGAAAGCCTGAGGTTATGCCCCTTCACATAGTCGCTGTGAAACCTCACACAGAACGAGCACTTGTTTGTGCACCTGTTTGTTATATTGAGATACAGGCTGTCCCGTATCTTATAGGCTATCTTCCCCTGCCGAATGGACTTTCCTATCCTGAAAAGCCGCCTTGCATTGAGTGTTGTAATCCTTGCAATATCTTCAAGGCTCACCTTCCTCGCCTCTGCTATTTTTTCAGCGGTATTAACTAAAAAAGACGGCTCATTCCTTTTGCCCCTGAACGGCTCGGGCGTAAGATATGGAGCATCTGTCTCTATGAGGAGATAATCATCAGGAATCGCCTCTGTTATCTCCCGTAATTTGCTTGCATTCTTAAATGTGACCGGCCCTGCTATGGATATGTAAAATCCCATCTCCATAGCCTTTTCCGCCATATCCATGTCTCCTGAGAAACAGTGCAGAACCCCGCTGCTTATCCCTGAATCTGCGAGTATTTCAAGTGTGTCTTTTTTTGCCTCTCTGCTGTGTATGATTACCGGCAGTTCAAGTTCTTTTGCAAGCAGAAGATGCTTTTTAAAAACCTCTTTCTGCATATCACGGGGCGAGTTGTCGTAATGATAATCAAGGCCGGTCTCGCCGATGGCAACAACCTTTGGAAGAGAGGAGGCCCATGTTTTTATCTGCTGATATATTTCCTCTGTAAAATCATTTGCGTCATGAGGATGTATGCCGACTGATGAGTAAATGAAATCATATTTCTCAGAAAGCCTCAGACTGCCGGTATTGCCTTTCATATCAGAGCCGACTGTAATAACAGCTTCTATGCCCGCGTCCTTGGCTCTTTTAAGGACATCTTCCCTGTCATCGTCAAACGGCTTCATTTCAAGATGGCAATGGGTATCTATCAGAGATTGGGGGTTAGGGGTTGGGGATTGGTTCTTTTTACTAATCCCCAACCTCAAATCCCTAATCCCTGCCTTATCACGCACCGAATTTCTTGAGACGCAGTGCATTTGCGAGCGCTAATGGCATGAGATTAACTGTGGGGAATATTCCGAGCTCTCCTCTGGTGCACTCCCTCTCTGAAAAAGAATTGCAGAGCCCTCCAAAGACATAAGCGGAACTGAGGAGCACAGGCACAGGATGCCAGCTATGGCCCTTAAGCAAAGACGGCGTTGAATGGTCGCCCGTAATGATTAAGACCTCCGGCTCCAGCGCAAGGATTCTCGGCAGGATGCGGTCAAATCTTTCAATCTCCGCCGCCTTCTCTTTAAAATTGCCGTCCTCTCCGTAAGAATCCACCTTCTTTATATGGACAAAAAAGAAGTCATATTTCTTATAATTCTGCTTCAGAAAATCTATCTCTTCTTTTACGCCTCCTGTTACAACAGGGGCGTCCATGCCGATGAGTTTCGCAAGCCCCCTGTACATCGGATAAGTTGCGATTGCAACTGATTTAAGCCCGTACACTTCCTCAAAATGCGGAATATCAGGCGCCTGAGAAAAGCCCCTGAGCAGGATAAAATTTGCAGTATCCTGACTCCTGATGATTTCCGTCACCGCCTTTATCAGTTTCTCTATAATCTTTGCGGCCTTTTCAGCCTGCGCGCATAACGGTGTAACCTTAACAGGAGGCTTTCCCTCTTTCTGAGGGTCTGTATCCATAATATCTGCCGCGCCCTTTTCCAGCGGTTCAGGAAATCTCAAGACAACGGCAAACCTGTGTTCCATTCCCGGAGCAAAAATCACTTCTGCGTTTTCAATCTTCTTTATTTTCTTTTGCAGCCTCTCTGTAATCTTCCGGCTTTTATCCGTAGGTATCCTGCCTGCCCGCCTGTCTTTAATAACGCCTTTTTCAATTGTCGCATAATTGCACCTGACAGCTATATCGGTCTTTTTTAATTCTATTCCAAGCCCGAGGGCCTCAAGCACGCCTCTTCCTATCTGCCATTTTATTGTGTCATAACCGAAAAGCGCCAAATGTCCGGGCCCGCTTCCCGGAGTTATGCCGAAAGACACGGGCGTATGCAGCCCGCACGCTGAATTCTTTGCAAGCATATCAAAATTTGGAATGTCAGCAGCTTCCAGTTCGCTCTTGCCGTGCATCGGAAGCCCTCCGAGGCCGTCAAGCACAACCATCACTATCTTTGAATCATTTTTCTGGATAATATTTTTTACAATCTCCTGCATAAAATCCCCTATTCCAATGTTACTTTAAAGAGACGTCTGTTTGCAAGGCGCTATACAAATTCCTTTAAAGCGTCTTTATATTTGACGGGTTTGAATCCAAAGTTTTTCTCCACAGAATGCATATCGCATATATTGTCTGTTTCAAGCAGCCTGAGTTGGTCAGAGCTTACAGGCAGGAAAGGAATGGTCTTTTCAGCAATCATTGCTCCGAATTTCATCAGCCCCATCGGGATATGTGTTATTGCTTTTTTTGAATTCATTGCATCGGCAAGGGTCTTGACTATTTCATTGTATGTAAGCTGCTGCGGCCCGCCAATCTCAAATATCCCCTTGAACGAATTAGGCGATGCAAGCACCTTGAGCATACAGCGTGCCCAGTCGTTTATATAAATAGGCTGCAACCTTGATTTCCCATTGCCGGGAATGGGAATAACAGGAGATATTTTTATGAGGTCCCTCAGTTTTTTTGTGAATCCGTCCCATTTGCCAATTATCAGCGAGGGCCTGAAGATTGTAAACGGAATTCCTGATGACGCCGCTATCTCCTCAGCCTCTGCCTTTGTCCTGAGATAACCGGACCATGAACTCTTGTCAGCTCCGAGAGCGCTCTGATAAAAAAAGTGCTTCACCCCTGCCCTCTTCGCCTCAGCAATCAAATTCTTTGTTCCGTCAACATGAACACTCTTAAAAGTGGATGAGCCCTTTTCCTCTATTATCCCCACAAGATGAATTACAAAATCCACCCCATCCAATGCGCCTTCAAGGGTTTCAGGAATAGTGATGTCGCCTGAGACAACTTCAATGCCTTTTTCTCTTAATGATTTTTCCGCCTTATCAGAACGGGCAAGACACCTGAGCTTATAACCGTTTTTCAGCAGCGCATCTATAAGATGCCCTCCGACAAAGCCCGATGCGCCGGCAATGAAGATCATGAGAAAAGTTGAAAGTTGAAGGTTGAAAGTTGAAAGTTAAGAAACAGCAGCGAAAACACTTTTAACTCATAACTCTTAACTTTTAACTTGTTTTCCATATAAGTTTCTTTAGCGCTGAGCCCGATATCTTCGCAATATCGCTATGCAGGCTTCTTCCATGAGCATCCATCGTCACTATCGCAGGAAAGTTCTCCACCTCCATCACCCACATCGCCTCAGGAGCGCCAAACTCTTCAAGCTTCCAGACATCAACAACCTTTTTTACCCTGTCGGCAAGATACGCTGCCGCGCCCCCAATGGTATGGAAATATACGCAGCCGTTTTTTTTCATCGCCTCAAGAGTGCGCTCGCACATACCGCCCTTTCCCATAACGCCCCTGATTCCGTACGAGGATATTATCCTGTGTTCATACGTCTCAACCCTTATGCTCGTCGTCGGCCCTGACGCGATAACCTTATAGCTGCTATCTAATTTTCTGACTATAGGCCCGCAATGATAAAGAACCGTTCCGCTGAGATTAAAAGGAATATCCTTCTTTGACGGCCTTTCATAAAAGAGGAATTTATGTATCTTATCCCTGCCGGTTACTATCGTGCCGTTTATTAAAACCACATCTCCGGCATGAAGCCCCATGACATCCTTCTTTGTTAATGGCAGATTGATTATTTTCTCTTTCATAACTTTTAACTTTTAACTCTTAACTTTTTTACCATATCAGCCTTCCTCTTCTGTTGGCCCAGCAGCATACGGATATATCCACGAAGTAAGACGCGGGATGGCGGTGGTTAACGCCTATCTTTACACCGAGAGCAGTGGTTTTTCCTCCAAACCCGATAGGGCCTATGCCGAGGGTGTTTATTTCCTTCAGCAGCCTTTTTTCAAGCTTAAAAAGAACCTCAATATTATTCGTATCAGTCAGCCTTCTCATAAGCTGTTCCTTTGCAAGGCGGGTAACCTGATCCTTTGCCGCGCCTATTCCAACTCCGATGGTATATGGCGAACATCCCCTGCCCTGGGCCCTGTGAATTGCATCAAGAACGCATTTCCTTACGCCGTCAAGGTCCCTGTCTGCCTTCAATTCCTCTTTGGGAAGCTTGTATGTCTGTCCCACATTTTCACAGCCTGAGCCCTTAAGCATCAGGTCTATTGAGAGTGTACTCTCAGGCGTTTCCCTGAAATAGATTATTGGAAATCCTATGCCTGTATTGTCCCCTGTATTTTTATCCGTGATTACATCAACGGCATTCGGCCTCAACGGGACTTTTTCAGTTGCAATGCGGGTTGCCTCTATGATTGTTTTTTCAAGTTCAATCCGGCTTAAGCCTATCGGGGTCTTAACATAGAAAACAGGCACGCCGGTATCCTGACAAATGGGCCTTGCGGTCTCTCTCGCAATGCGTATATTTTCAAGGATTACCTCCAGAGCATGCCTTGCATTTGAGCCTTTCTTTTCGGAAACACGGGCTGCCTTAAGAGCATCCTCAACATCAGGAGGCAATGATGTTGCAACTTTTCTGTACAGCTCCACTATGCCGTCGCGCAGTTTCAGCATATTAGAAGTATATCATTTATTGGTATGAATTAGGCAATTGAATAGCTGACAAAAGCTTCAGAAAATTTGAGGCAGGCCGGATTGAAATCAGGCCTCCGCGTCCAAACGCGGAGGCCTGAATGCGTTTTACTTCTTGGGTTCTTCTTTCTTGGGCGCTTCCTTTACAGGCTCTTCTTTCTTAACATCTTCTTTCTTGGAAAGGCCTGCAATCGCATCCTTGTTCACGTCAATCTTATATGCCTTCTTAAGATTTTCAACATAGTTATCAAAAACCTCTTTTTGCTTCTGTGCAGTCAGGCGCTGGGCCAGCATATCCCTTACCTTTTCAAACTCAATTGTCTTGCCCTGCACTACAAAATCAGCCTTATTCTTTTCATAAAAGTCCCTTATATCTTTATCGGACAGCTTTGCCTTGTCTTCTATCTCTTTTTCAAGAAGCGCGCTTATGAGAATAAGTTTCTGGGAATCCGCAACCTTTTTAAGGTATCCTGCGTCCCTGTCAAGCCCCTTCTTCTTGGCTTCCTGATAGAGAAGCTCTTCTTTGATGAGCTGATCTACAAGCCTTGATACTCCCTCCTCGCCCTCAAACATCTTCTGCGCAAACTGAGGCAGGGCCTCAACCTTTTTCCTGAGGTCTTCCTTTGTTATTGTAACGCCGTTTATCTTTACAAGATACTGCCCTTTCTGATCTTCTTTCTTTGTACAGCCGGTTATCACAAACCCTAAAACCAAAATCAATACAAACAATCTTTTCATGATATCTCCTTTTTTATTTAATGGTTTTATTTAGTAGCTGACAGCTTTCAGCTATTCTAATAATGTTTCTTCAGTTCCAGCAAAACCTGTTTGGCAACACCTTTCAGCGTTTCAAAAACCCCTATGCCGGTAGTCGCCACTCCCTCAAACCACTGCACGCCGTTTACATTGAGAAGTTTATTCATTTCTTCCACCGGAGCAACATTAGGAAGGTCTCTCTTGTTGTATTGAACTGCATACGGCAGTTTTTCCACGGCATAGCCCTGCTCCGCAAGATTTATCCTGAGATCTTCAAGGCTTTCTATGTTTGCCTCCATCCTCTCTATCTGCGAATCAGCAACAAATATGACTCCATCCACTCCCTTAAGGATTAATTTTCTGCTTGCCGCATAAAAGACCTGTCCCGGAACTGTATACAGATGAAACCTTACCTTGAACCCCCTTATGTCGCCAAGCGCCAATGGCAAAAAGTCAAAAAACAGAGTTCTCTCGGTTTCCGTAGCAAGCGAGATGAGTTTGCCCTTTTGTTCAGGGTTTGTCTTCCTGTATATGAATTGAAGGTTAGTGGTCTTTCCGCAAAGACCCGGCCCGTAATATACAATTTTACAGTTAATTTCTCTGGAAGAATAATTTATAAAAGACACTTATCGTTACACCTACTTGAAAAGATTATCAATATCCTCATCGCTTATCTCCGCAAAAGGCGATTCTGCTGTTTTGCCGCCTTCCACTTTTTCTTTTTCCGCCTTGCTCGCTATCTCGTCAAATATTTTTGCAAGGGCTTCCGCTGTCTTCTTCACCCTGAGCCTTACAAGCCCGAGCGAAGACCTCTGGTCAAATATCACAACAAGAATAACCCTCTGTCCAATCAATGATATATGGATGTTGTCTTTTTCTCCTTCATGGAAGAGTATTGTGAATTCCTTTTCTCCGAGGAGCCTTGCAATCCCGCCTGTGGCTGCTATATTGCCGGCTGTAAGCGATGCAAGGGATGTAGTGTCAATATTGTGGGTATCCCCTGCGGAAGCTATAAGCTGGCCGTTTTTATCCACAAGGAAGACAACGCTTGCATTTGCCTGCTGGTGAAGCCTCTGGAGTTCCTCATCAATTTTCTGGAACTCATTATCGTGCATTACAAGGTCAGAACCGGCCATCCTCTATCTCATCTCCTCTTAACCGCTCTCCTGCAGAATTAAAAGACGCAGGGATTTGCATCTAAATTATCAGAAACACTATTAATAATCAACTGTAAACTATTCTGTTCCTGACGCCTTGAGCAGAGAGCCCCACTCCTTGTCCACCATTTCCTGAAAATTCTTAAGCATATTTTCATTTTCTGGCGCAAAAAGGTGCTTAAATCTTCCCTGTGGCTTGAGGAAATCCACAAGCGGTTTTTTTTCTTTCGGCTTGAAGGTAACTTTTGTGACGCCGTTTTCTATCTCGTAAAGCGGCCAGTAGCACGTCTCAACACCAAGCCTGCTGAGCATTATTGCATCGTCTGTCCTGGATCTCCATCCCCTGTTGCATGGAGACAAGATGTTCATGAATTTGGGCCCCTTAATTTCAAGCGCCTTTTTCACTTTCTTTACAAGGTCGCTCCAGTTGCTCGGAGATGCCTGAGCAACATACGGAATATCATGCGCAGCCATTATCTTTGTGAGATTTTTTCTCGGCTGGGGTTTGCCCTGAATAACGCTTCCCGCAGGACAGGTTGTAGTGTCCGCGCCGTAAGGAGTGGCGCTTGAACGCTGGATTCCTGTATTCATGTACGCGCCGTTGTCATAGCATATATAGAGCATGTCATGCCCGCGCTCCATTGCGCCTGAAAGGCTTTGAAACCCTATGTCATAAGTGCCTCCGTCGCCTCCGAAAGCTATGAACTTAATATCCTTGTCAATCTTGCCCTGTTTCTTCAAAGACCTGTACATGGTCTCTACGCCTGAAAGCGTTGCAGCAGCATTTTCAAATGCATTGTGTATCCATGGAATCTTCCATGCAGTGTAATCAGATATGCAGGTGGAGACTTCAAGGCATCCGGTTGCATTGGCTGCAACTATGGGATATTCCGAAGCAAGAAGCACCATTTTCACAATAATAGGGGCGCCGCAGCCGGAACACATTCTGTGCCCTGACGTCAACAATACTTCTTTTTTTGAAAGTTCTTTTAATGTAAGTGGTGTCGCCATATTATTCCCTCACTCCGATATATTCTTTAATCATTTTTACCTTTCCTGTCTTTGCAATATCAACAAGCTCATTAAGCACAAGCTCTGCATGACCTGGCAGATAATCCCTTCCTCCGAGCCCGTATATTTTGTTCATAAGAACAGGCCCGTTTTTATGAGGATAAAGGCTTGCGGCAATATCAATGAAGAGCGGGCCGTAAGAGCCTCCGAATGCATCAGCCCTGTCAAGCACGCATACAGCCTTAAGGTTTTTCAGCGCATTGCCTATCTCTTCGTAAGGGAACGGCCTGAACAACCTCGGCTTTAACAACCCTGCCTTTATTCCTTTTTCCCTGAATGAATCAATAACATCCTTTGACGTGCCTGCAGCAGAGTTCAGGATGACAAGCCCTATCTCGGCGTCATCCAGCCTGTATGTTTCAAAGAGGCCGTACTTTCTGCCTGAAATTTTTTCAAACTCCTTTGCCGCATCAAGAACAACTTTAGAAACCTTTGACATTACCTCTGCATGAGCCTTTCTATACTCCATATAATAATCCGTGAGTATCAGCGGGCCGTAGCTTACAGGATGCTCTATGTCAAGCAGCGGATTCAATGCCTTGAATTCGCCGACAAAGTTTTTCACTGCATCATCATCAATATATTCCATTCTCTCAATTGAATGGCTTATTATAAACCCGTCAAGACAGACCATTGCAGGAAGCCTTATGTCCATGTGCTCTGCAATACGGAAGGCCTGAATTGTATTGTCATACGCCTCCTGAGCATTCTCAGACCAGAGCTGTATCCATCCGCAGTCCCTCGCGCCCATGCCGTCAGAATGGTCTCCGTGGATATTTAAAGGCGCTGACAACGCCCTGTTCACCAGAGCCATAACTATCGGAAGCCTTGAGCCTGAGGCAATGAATAATTCCTCCCACATAAGCGCCATTCCCTGCGAAGAGGTAGCTGTCATAACCCTTCCGCCTGCGGCAGATGCTCCTATGCATCCGCTCATTGCACTGTGCTCGCTTTCTGCGAGAACCATCTCTGTTTTAACTTGCCCGTTTGAAACATAACTTGTGAATCTCTGCATTATATCCGTTGCCGGAGTTATAGGGTATGCAGCGCTTACATCAGGGTTTACCTGTTTCAGCGCATAGGCAACCGCCTCGTTTCCTGTAACTGCAACTACCTTTGCCATTATTTCCCCTCCTCTTCCATGACAATCGCCTTGTTCCCTTTTTTCCCCGGACACTCAAGAGCGCATATTCCGCAGCCCTTGCAATAGTCATAATTAAACCCTGTCATTTTCCCGTCCTTTACAAATACTGCCATATCAGGGCAGTATGCCCAGCAGAAAAGGCACTGGATGCAGTTTTCCTCCACCCACTTAGGCCTGTAGGCCCTCCATGAGCCTGTCTTAAACTTTAAAGCGCTTCCTGCTTCTGTGCAAACAGCGCCGGGATTCACATCCTTCCATCCTTTAAGCTTCATCCTTCTTTTACCTCCCCGTATCCGCGCTTTGTAGCCTCAAGATTTCCGTCTATTATTTTCTGGGCAAATTTCTTGCCGAAGCTCTTTCTGACATCTTCAAGAAGATTATCCAGAGTGACAATACTGGTTGCCTTGCATATGGCTCCGAGCATAGGAGCATTCGGCAGCGCTCTTCCGATGCAGTCTATTGCTATCTTTGTTGCATCTATCGTAAAGACCTTCTGTGAAGCTTCGGCCTTCAGTTTGGCCCTTATTTCTTTCGGATCTTTTGACGTATTCACAACGAATATCGCATCCTTAGTCGCTCCATCAGCAACATTGATGCTGTCAAGCAAAGTAGCGTCAACAATACTTACAACCTGAGGATTCAAAACAGGACAATGCATCCTGAGTTCTTTGGAACTAATTCTGTTATACGCCCTCAGAGGCGCGCCTGCCCTTTCAGGCCCATATTCAGGGAATGCCTGCACATGCCTTCCGCTGCTGAGGCATGCGTCTGCAAGCACTTTTGCCGCAGTGACAGTTCCCTGCCCTCCTCTGCCATGCCACCGGATTTCAATCATATCAGCCATATTTTTCCTCCACAATAAAGTTTATCATTTTATCCAATTACCCGATTATTTTGCAAGTCATCAAACTTAATATGTTTATTTATTTTTGTGATAGAAGAATACGGGTGTTTTCTTATGAGACTTTTAGCACATCATGCGAAAACTTATCTCCGCGTTTTACTTCTTTGTGCTCTTTTTCTCAACAAAAGAAATAGCCTTCAATGCCTTGTCAGCGTCAATATTTCCGGCAATCCCCATGTCCCAGAAAAGTTCAAGGGTCTCCCGCACCGTAATATCAAGAACATCTGCGGCCTCCCTAAGGCTTACGTCGCCCCGGACATAACTGTCACCCACATATTTTTCAGCCCCAAGTCTCAAAAACTTTCTTATAGTTGTCGGCTCATCAAGCCTTTCTTTTTTCTCTGCAAACTTGACAGCATCCAAAAGATTGTCGGGCAACCTCAATGCCTTTGCTTTCATGACTTCTCCTCCATGTAAAGTTTTGCAACCGCATACTCATCACGGCTGATAAACGGTTTTAATGATTCCAGCATCTCTCCCGCAGCTGAC
The DNA here is from genome assembly GCA_003599795.1 of Nitrospiraceae bacterium. Classification (GTDB taxonomy): domain Bacteria; phylum Nitrospirota; class Thermodesulfovibrionia; order Thermodesulfovibrionales; family UBA1546; genus UBA1546. The sequence continues at coordinate 1,943 of QZJQ01000018.1, read as the reverse complement.
CTCTCAACTTTTTTATTTTTATATAGATAAACGAGACAGGCTGTCGCAGTCAGATAAGGTATATTTGCCGCTTCAAGTCTTTTTAAGAACCTCTGATCGTCGCTGGCAATGGCGTCATAATTGCCTCCAAGATAAAGCGAAATAACCTCGGCCTCGCCTTTTGTGGCAGATATGGCAGACGCTTTCTTCCCTTCGCGCTTAACAACTTGCAATACCTTTCTATCTATGTTCTCTTCTATTATAAAGGCATCCTGATAGCCGCGTTCCTTCGCCTCATCCACGGTTTCCTTTTTTACGAGAGGCGGGATGTGGACTTCCATCGCAGAGACAATCGCTTCCTTAGCCCCTGACTTGGTTAGTTTTACAAGGCAATCTGAATCCATTACTACCTTCATGTATCATATTGTAACTTTTCAGATACAACTTGTCAAATCCGCCTGAAAGCTGATAGCTGAAGCTGAGTAGCGGATAGATTACGGCACTTTGAGACTGTCATGAAGTGACTCGCTTCGAGGCGAGTGGACTATTTATAAAACGGTCACTGTCCCTGTTTAATTTCCCGAACTATCAGTGTTCAATCTCAATGGAATCAATAAATAAATCGCTCCTGAATTTGGAATTCTTTCTTGTCTATGGTCGATTTGTAAAGGCGATAGTAACTATGTGATTTGACGCCCTCAAACTGAACTAACTCAATGGAATGCGACCCATCCTTAAAAAAAACATTTTCAGAAATGCTTTCAGGATATGGTTCTGTATAAATAACCTTGCGAAGTCTTGCCTGATAAATTTTTTTTGCACAGAGTTCACAAGGAAATGTAGTCGTATACATGGTCGCACCTTCGATTCCGACACCACCTATAATTGAATTTTGTAGTAATGCATTTTCTTCAGCGTGTAAAGCACGACAATACTCAAGACGTTTTGGCGTAAAATTAGTTGCAACCAAGTCGGATAATGATGCAATTCCCTCCTCAGGAACTTTATATTTTGACTTCCATTCACTTAATGCACTATCCTCTTTTCGAAGTAATGCCATCCTTTTGGACGTTTTAAACTTCGAATATTCATCCTTAAAGCAAAAATCATGCGACAAAAATCCGCTTCCGGACTCATTCAAGAACTTAGCAAAGTCTTGCGCCTCTTCTTTAAGAGAGATAGGGAAAGGTGAGTTTGTACCCTCAACGTCGGAATAGCGCCTAAAACCGCAGGGAATTTGACCCGCACCAACGTCGTTCCATCCGGCCCCAACTATAAACCGCCTTTTCCCTACGATAATCGCACCAACCTGTCGCGATATACAGTTTGACTTAACACTCATACAGTAAGCTTGTTGCATAAACATCTCATCTTCTGAAGGAGCAATACATCCAGGTCGACAAATTAGTGCAAAGTATTTTGACAATTTTTTTTCAAAAATATAATTCTTCTGGGAATCGTTGTTGATTGCAATATCAGACAAGTGAACGCACTTACTTACATTTTGTTTATAAAAATCATGAACTTTCAGGTGTTGGCCTCTATCCCTTTCATCACTTTTTTGCTCATAATTACCTCGCGTCTTTCGGATGCTCAATGGAGCATAAATCGAGAAGAGATAAAATTCATAATATCTATTACGAAAGTATTCCACTTCGTACGGATTTCTAAACGCCTCAATAGCAAATTCCTTGAACACGGTCTTGCCAAAAGTCGCTCTTTTCCTATGATGATAAAATTTTATAAGATTATTTGCCTCTTCTGACAGTACGAATAAGGTCTTTGCATTTTCTTTTCTGAATGTAGAATTGTAGTCAATGGGATTACCGCATCTTCTCGCGTTATCACCAAGATCCTGTAGCAAAGTTCGGAGTGTAGAGGAGTCAAAAATAGTTGCTATTTTCTTTCTGTACTCAACTATATATTTTAAAAACTCTTCGTAAATATCAATATCCGCCCCGCTT
>QZJQ01000043.1 GCA_003599795.1 Nitrospiraceae bacterium | reverse complement strand
ATCTTCACCTTCATGCCCTTTGCAAGGAGATCCGGTATAAGGATTTCTCCCCTGTTAAGGGTCTTCCCTCCGCTTGTTATCCTTAACGGGAGGAGCGGGACAGTCCTGAATTCCCTGTCGGGATAAACAGCTACCAGTCTGATATTGGTGGTCTCGACAAAGTTGCTGAACATACCTCCGAACTTAATTCTCGGGGAGTAAGCCTCTATCTCCGGCTGTTTATCGAGGATGTTTTCGAGTCGTTCAATGGCGCCTGCCTTCAGATTGAGGTTGAGGGGAAGGTTATCTATGGACGCGACATAACCTTTCTGGTGCACTTGCAGGTGGCCGAGCATGGAATCGGTTATCTGGCCTATCATCATATTTTTGAACGAGCCGGAAATGGAAATGAAAACAAGGACAAAGACCACTCCGACAGTTATCAGGGATGCGGTCAGCAATGTCCTTCTCTTATATCGCAAAAGATTCCTGATTGCTATCTTAAAGAGATTACCCATTACCGCTGCCTCCTTTCACCTCTTTGCCCTTCAGCTCTCCGTCCTCAAGCATATAAATAATTTCAGCCTCGCCAACTATCTTCTGATCGTGAGTAGAAAATATGAAGGTGGTCTTGAATTCATCCCGCATCTTTTTCATAAGCTCTATCACCATATAAGCGGTTTTGTGGTCTAAATTAGCGGTGGGTTCGTCTGCAAGGATGAGTTTGGGGTTTGTCACGAGCGCCCTTGCTACGGCAACACGTTGTTTTTGGCCTCCCGATATCTGGTCGGGGTATTTGTCTTTCTGATCGATCATGCCCACAGCCTCCAGAAGGGCAGTGACTCTCTTCTCTCTTTCTGCAGCAGGAACTGACTGCACCATGAGCAACGGGTATTCTATGTTTTCATACACCGTCAATACGGGTATAAGGTTGAAGTCCTGGAAAATAAAGCCGATATTAGTTCCCCTAAAGGCGGCGCTCTCTTTGCGGTTCAGGGATGCTACATCAGCGCCGGCGACCTTTAGCGTTCCTCCTGTTGGTTTATCAAGACACCCTATGAGGTTAAGAAGCGTGGTCTTTCCGCTCCCGGACGGGCCCACAAAGGAGACAAAGGATGAAGGCTCAATCTCGAAACTTACCCTGTCCAGTGCGGTGATGACTAACTCTCCTGCTTGATAGTTCTTTTTGATGTTTTCTGCTTTTATAAGCGACATTTACGTAACCTCCTTTTGTTCTCAGGTTCGATCTGGCTTAAACCTTTTGGAATTATCATTGATCTCCTTCTTTCCAGACCCTTGTCTTCTACCAGAGAGAGGATACCAAAACTTGAACCTAAACCCAAAACCCTTTAGCTTTACATAAACCCCTTTTTGTTGGGGGAGGTCTGATACATTATAACACAACATTGAGAAGAATATGCTTTACAAACTGATGCAGAAGCCCGATTAGTTCCTTTCTTTTTGCCGCTATCTCTTTCCTCTTACTGTCGATTATCGTTCTGAACTTCATTACAGTTTCCCTCATAGTTTTCATCTGGTCCGGCCGCAAAGAAAGCTCATCAAATAAAAAATGGTAAGCTCACAATACAACTGCCGAGATGACTGCGGTTATGAGCACAACATAGAGGATGTCCACCTTTCTTATCAGCGCGATAAAAGCTGCGCACACCAATACTATCCGGACAATATCCCACGGCACAGCCAGCGCAAACTTCACCGTCACAAAGAAAAGAAGCCCTACGAAGGACGCTAATATCCCTTTTGTCGACCCTAAGAAAAATGCAGAAGTCTTCAGGCTGTCCATTACCGGTGTCAAAGCGGTCACCATCAGGAAAGAGGGGGTAAATATAGCGACGGTTGCTACAAAGGCACCGGCTATTCCATGAGTTAGATACCCTACAAAGGTTGAGGTGATAACAATCGGGCCGGGTGTCACCTGTCCGAGGGCTATGCCGTCCATGAATGTCTTGCTGTCCATCCAACCCCTGACGTTTACAATTTCATGAAGCATCAACGGCAACGATGCAAAACCGCCACCGAAGGCGAACAGGTCGATCCTGAGCATCAGAACTGCAAGATGAAAGAGGTTCTTCTCTGCGACATAGAGAGTGGCAAGTCCGCCGGTCAAGATCACAGATAGTGTGACAATGTGTCTGTATGTCCGCCCAGGCTCTCTCACAGGAAAGAGAGGAGTTAATAAGCTGCCTGAGTTTTTAAAGAAGACAGCTCCTGCCAAGCCGGCGCCTAAAATGACAAGAAAAGGGCTTACGCCTTTCCAGAAAAGAACGGCTGAAGTGACTGCCATCAAAGCAGTTTTGTAACCCTTTAGAGCAGTCCTGCCAAATGCAAGAGTAGTGCTTGCAATAATAGCAACAACGATCACCTGGAGACCATGAAAAAGAGAAACAACCCATGTGAGCTTATATGCCCCGACATATAACGACGAAAGTAGAAGCATTAAAAAAAATGCAGGTAAACCGAATCCGATATAAGATGCCAGCGCTCCCGTTATTCCCCGTGCCCTGAGTCCGACATATGCAGTCATCTGCATGGCGGTTGCACCGGGTATGGATTGGCAGAGGGCAACGCCATCTTTAAATGTATCTTCATCAAGCCATTTATAGCGGGTTACGGACATTCCTTTGATATATGCATCCATGGCTGGCCCGCCGAAGGCTGTCAACCCAAGCCTCAGGAATGAGAAAAACAGCTTTAATTTTGATGGTGCAGCTTTCGGCATAACTTCCAGCTTTTCGTCATATCTTAGTGATTCCATATTCGGCATAAATGTCAGGGTGAAGACCTCATCTTTGAAATCCCTCTTTTTTATCTTTGCAAATCGTCAATACGGGTACGAGGTTGAAGTCCCTGAAAATAATTCGAAAAAGCTCAGCCTTTTGGGCACCTTTGTAACGCACGCTTCAGTGTTGCCATTGTTTACCTATTTTTCTCTACCATTGCGACTTATTCGAGGATTTCCACAGGACAACTCGCAAAGCATACTGCCGTTCCCACACTTGACTGTCTCGAACTGCAGGATGGGATGATCGATCCCGAAACGGTGAAAAAGTTCGTGGCGGATCTTTTCAGCAAAGGGTTCGGTCTTGCTCACGAGTTGATCTGCCGCCACCTCCACGTGACAGGAAAAGGCGATGCTGGAGGAACTGACGTTCCATGCGTGCAGATAATGGACGCCGCATACGCCAGGAATCTTCTGCAAGACGTTTTTTATCTCTTCAAGATCGAGGTTTTTAGGGGTGGCGTTCATCAGAATGCCGGTAGCGTCCTTGAGGATGTACCAGCAGTTTTTCAGGATGAAGATCACAATAAATAGCGAGAGCACCGGATCCAACCAATACCACGGCTTAAATATCAGAATAATGCCGTTTAGAAGGACGAGAACGGAAGTCAGCATGTCTCCCACCATGTGGAGAAATGCCCCCCGCACGTTAAGACTGTGCTTTGAGCCCCGATGGAGCAGCCAGGCTGAAAGGCCGTTTCCCAGGATGCCCAGTGCCGCCAGGTAAATCACTATTTTGCCGATCACAGGTTCCGGGTGCCCGAATCGTTCAAATGCCTCGTACAGGATAAAGACCGCCGCGGCCACAAGAAGGGCAACGTTGATTGTAGCCCCCAGGATTTCGGCCCGTTTGTATCCAAAGGTGTGACTGGCAGAAACGCCTTTCTTGCCAACAAGATAAGCAAAATAGACGATTAAGATGGCTCCGAAATCGCTGAAATTATGGACAGCGTCTGAGACCAGGGCAATGCTGTGTGCATGGAGTCCGCCTACCACCTGAGCTACGGGAATGATCAGATTAAGTACAAGTATAAGCAAAAGCCGGAATCCGGAGGTTTCTTCTATTCCCGGATTATGGTTTATTCCCTCTTCCCAGTGTTTTTCTTCTGCCATTTTTGATTATACTTCCTTTTCTCTTTGATGTTTGCACCTTCAGCCGCCGGGTCGATCCTTAACATACTTTCTGTATTCTTTCAGCAGGACATAAGCGTACTCTTTACGGGCACGTTCCGACGAAGGGATATAATTCTTTCTTGCTTCCAGCCTTTTGATGATCTCTTCGGTGGTCTCATCGGTTGCCTTTCTGCCTTCAGCGTGAAGTTCGGCCATGATGTCGTCCAGACCTATTACGCCAACCTGTGTATCATCGAAAAATTTCAGCATGCGCCGCCCAACTGGCGGCGGAGAGCAGGCTCATCCGTCTTTTCATCCGTTCTCTTCATTCTGTAAGATAATTTGTTTATTTTGTAATATATCCTCTTCATTTTGTGACATGTTTAGCCTCCGAACTTAGCTTCGCTTTTCGTGCCGGAACTGCCAGGAATCATAGCGTATTCTCAAAATAGTGATTCATAGATCATAGACCTTTACAGTCCGCTTTTTCCCTAGAAAAGTGCGGTAAAACAGGTAGAATGCAGGAAACAGAAAGAGGCCGTCCCTGAAAACATACCATGCCATGGCAGCGTTGTTTGTGTTACCCGTGCTTGTGTTAAAACAACCGCAATGGATGTTCAGACCACGTGCCAGGTTGAATATCATGGACCCCAAAAAGACCACCAGAAGCCCCGTCACCAAACATACGCTTCCTTCCCGAAACAGGCCGATAATCAAAAAGACTCCCAGAATCAGCTCCAGCCATGGAAGAATAATCGCCGTGAGATTAATAAGGTAATACGAAAGGATCTGATAGTTGTAGACGGCCTTGGCAAAGTCTGCAGGGTGGATAATCTTGTCAATGCTAGCATATATGAAAACGGCTCCCAGAATCAAGCGGGCGCACAGGGCAAGAAACCCTTCCGTTTTCAGTTTTTGAAAAATCTGGGTAACCATATTTTCAGCCATAATCCTGTCCTCATTCATTCTGTAGCCCACTGTCAATGGGTAGCCCGGCCTCAAGCCATCTCGTCCATCCATTTAAAAGGATTTTTACCTTTTTATAACCCATGGAAACCAGCTGTTTGGCAAGGTCTTCGCTCAGAGAACATTGCTCGCCGTCACAGTAGACCACGATCCAAGCATCGTACGGAATTTTGTCCCGGACCCTGTCAATATATTTATCAAATTCCTGAAACGGGAGATTCAGGGCATACCGAATATGTCCCTGAGCGTAAAGTTCAGGGGACCTTGCGTCGATAGATATGGCTTGTTTGTTCATACACAATCTTTCAGCCTCCCCCAGTGAAATAACCATACTTTTACCTGAGACTACGGTTGGCCTTACATCCTGTGACCAATCCGCCACCACGAGGATGCCTTCATCTCTAAAGGTATTAACCAGAAGACCCAGGGCCGCTGAGATGAGAAAAATCACCACACCCTGCCAGAAGGTCGTTTTGACCCGACACGTTGTTTTTATGTCCACTTTCATCCCTTCATGAAAACCAGTGTGTCGTATGGAGACGGTTTTTTAAAGCATCGGCATCACGTGCACTCCAATAAGCGTACCCACTAAAGTTCTCAGGTTGCCCTGACAAAGGGCAAAATACATGGTAACAGTGGTAATGGCTACCACCTTGACGTAGTTTATGCTCCGATTATGGCTTGCAGCTCAAATGACAGACGCCTGTAGGTGTCTCCACAGCGTATGGGAAATACTTCCTCTTAAACCATAGGGCGACATTGACCAGGCTGATGAGCACCGGTACCTCTACCAGTGGGCCTATCACCGCTGCAAATGCCTGACCTGAGTCGATTCCAAAAACAGCTACAGCTACAGCGATAGCCAGCTCAAAATTGTTGGATGCTGCGGTAAAACTCAGGGTTGTCGATTGCTCATAGGTGGCCCCCACTTTCATCGACAGATAAAAGGAAACGAGGAACATGATCACAAAATAGAAGCAGAGGGGGATTGCCACCCGCACCACGTCCAAAGGAAGCTGAACGATATACTCACCTTTGAGGGAGAACATAACCAGTATTGTAAAGAGCAGGGCAATCAGGGTAATGGGACTGATTTTGGGAATAAACCTTTCTTCGTACCAAGTGCGTCCTTTTACCTTGAGTCCGATAAATCTGGTAATCATACCCGCAATAAAAGGGATACCCAGGTATATAAAGACACTTTTGGCTATCTGACCGATGGAGATAGCCACAACGGCCCCTTTCAATCCCAGCCATTGAGGAACAATGGTGATAAAGATGTATGCATAGACGGAGAAAAAGAGCACCTGGAATATGGAGTTAAACGCTACAAGGCCTGCACAGTATTCGCTGTCTCCTGCCGCCAGGTCGTTCCAGACGATTACCATGGCGATACAACGCGCAAGACCGATCAAGATCAGTCCTACCATGTATTCATGGTGACCAGAGAGAAAGGTGATCGCCAGCAGGAACATGAGGATCGGGCCGATCACCCAGTTTTGGACAAGGGAAAGGGCGAGAACCTTCACATTACGAAACACCTTGCCCAATTGCTCGTACTTTACTTTGGCAAGAGGAGGATACATCATCAAGATCAAACCGATGGCAATGGGGATATTGGTGGTACCCGTCTGGAAAGAGTTTATAACCTCACGAATTCCTGGGGAAAAATATCCCCACATCACCCCAACGAACATAGCAAGGAATATCCATAAGGTCAAAAAACGGTCGAGAAAAGAAAGGCGTTTGGTTACAGATGCAGGCATAGGTTTACTCCTTTAAGGACTGTTGCTAAAATGAAATATAAGGATAGCCCCAAAACAGAGGTTATCCTTTCTCCCAAGGCATTGGTATGAGTTATATTGGTTTACTTACATATGTCCAAGACCTGTTTCCACGATCCTCTGGAGGGGCAGGGCATTGAACAGATAACCGACCGTCATTATGCCGACCCCTACCACGCCGATTACCACGGCAATCAGACGGGGCTTCAGAACCTTGCGCAGGATGATGAATTCCGGCAGGGAAAGGGCGATCACCGACATCATGAAGGCTAACACTGTCCCCAGTGCTGCGCCCTTGCCCAGCAGAGCCTGAACCACGGGAATGATACCCGCGGCGTTGGAATACATTGGAATGCCTACGAGCACCGAAGCCGGAACAGCCCACCACTCCTTGCCCATGATGCCGGCCATAAAGCCTTCCGGCACGTACCCATGGATGCCGGCACCAACTGCAATTCCTGCAACTACAAAGGGCCATACCTTTCCTACTATCTCACGCAGGGCATCCAGGCCGTACCCTATCCGCATAGCCCAGGAAATTTTATCTTCCTCCACGTCGGCCATTCCCAACGGCATTTCATAGACCCATTCCTCAACATGCTTTTCCATGCCCAATCGGCCGATAACCCAACCCGAAACGATGGCAATCAACAGGCCGGTGCTTAAATAAATGGCCGCCACTTTCCAGCCGAAAAGCCCGTAGAGAAGCACCAGGGCAATTTCATTCACCATCGGGGCCGAGATCAGGAAAGACAAAGTGACGCCAAGCGGTACGCCGGTGGTGACGAACCCTATAAATAGAGGTACGGCCGAGCAGGAGCAGAAGGGTGTCACGATGCCCAGGGTTCCGGCCAGCACGTTGCCTAATGATTCCTTTTTTCCGGCAAGCATCTTCCGTGTGCGTTCGGGCGTAAAGAAAGAGCGAATAATCCCCACCCCGAAGACCACGAGGGTGAGAAGCATCAATACTTTAGGCGTTTCAAAGATGAAGAACTCCACGGCTGAGGCAAGATGTGTCTGCGGCGTCAGACCGAGCAGGGAATAGGTAAGCCAGTTCGCCACAGGGGAAAGAAAATGATAAACCAGCACCCAGAGGATAAGACACGGGAGAAGGAACGCCAGATAGCGCCGTAAACCGGCGGGCTTTTTCTCCTCTAACGAACAGGTCGAGGTTCCGCACCCACAGTTGTCATTAACGTTATTCAACTTAATACCTCCCTGTTTCCGGAGCTATCTGCTCCGCTATTATACTTAAAGATTTCTCCCTTCGGTCGAAATGACAAATAACAGGGTTTTTGTTTAGACACCAGAACGATTCAATTTATATGCTAAAAATCCAATCGAAATTGGCTCATGTATTCCTGAAGTTTTCTTTTGTTCTCCTCAATCAGTGGTGGGCAATCATCAGACTTTTTCGCTCCAGCAGCCACCAGGGTTGAAAACACCATACATGTAGTCTGACCGCATTCACGGCAATTGGTTCTTGGCAAAAGCTTCAGAATTTCAAGTACTTTGGTCTTTGGCACACCTTCATAGCTCGGTTCGATTTCCGCCCGTTTTCCCCATGTCTCATTAATTTCCTTTTTTAGCCACTCCAGTATATTATCGGCCTCTTCTTCATCTCTGAGGGCATTAATAGCAATCTCGCGGGGATAAACAGTGATGAGTTTGCCGTGTATTTTAAACATTACTGCAGGGGGATCCTTTAGGTAGGTAAACCCCCCGAGCACAGAATTGAGATAGGGGAGTACATCTCCAATATCATCGTCCAGATAGGCAATACAATGTATGGACTGAAAACTTGGATTACATTTTGCCCTGAAAATTTCTTTTGTATATTTATTAAGTAACATAGCTTTCTTCCATCATGAATACCGGTTAAATAACCGATCCTTGCGGAGTATCCACTGCTTTAGGGGTAACATCTTTACAATGTATTCATGTCCCAATAAATGGATTTAAGGTAAAATATATACCCATAAGTCCGATAAGAACGCCTGCGCCCTTGCGAAACAAATTACTGCTTTTCTGCAAGTATTGATTCTCAAGTATTCCTCTCACTAATGCTGTGGAACTGCCTGCCGCAACAATAGGCAGGCAATGGCCGATAGCAAAAAGCAGGATGAGGATAATTCCGCTGATTATCTTCTGCTGGATGGTGATGATAGCAAGGATTGGGGCTATAAATCCAAAGGTGCAGGAACCGGAAAGAACCCCATAGGAAAGCCCCAAGGCAAATGCCCCGAAAAGACCTTTTAATTTAATGTGGTGTAAGAGACTGCCCGACATGGAGAATTTTTCAACACCAAGCATACCCAGAGCAACCCAGATCAGGATCAGCCCAACCAGTATCTGCCAGTAGTTCCCTACGTCGCCCAACATGCGGCCTAAAAGGGCGCAAAGAATACCGATCAGGGCTATGGTAATAAAAAGTCCCAGGGTAAATGCAACCGAATAGTATCCAGCCTGTCTGGGATTTAATACCTGTTCCTGACCGGCTACATAGGCCACTATCAAGGGGATGGAAGCCAGGTGACAGGGGCTGAAGATAACGCTGATCATCCCCCAGAGAAAACAGCCTATGCCGGCAATTGCTGTTCCGCTCCCAATCCACGCATTAACGGTTAGAAAAAAACTTTCTAACATTAAATTTTCCCCATTGAATATTTTTGTGTACTGTAGTGGGTATCGTTCAGCATAACAGGCTGCCAAAGCCATTGTGAGCTTTGCCAGACCAAGTTGTTTCTGTGTTATTCCTGGGGTTTCAGTGCCTCAATAGTTGCCGAAACCACGTAGTCCTCTATCCTGCTTCCCGGCATCCAGTCACTGATAAATGTCCTGCTTTCGGCTTTTGGCTTGATCTGAATGTTCTCAAAATTGTTTCGATGCAACATAGATTCGAGCGCTTGGATAGAAGATGCGCCCGCTATGCATCCGGTGTAGAAAGACATATCATTCTTAAGGTCATCGGGCAGCTCAGCCGTGGCAACAACATCGGAAATAGCCAGCCGTCCACCAGGTTTCAATACACGGAAAGCCTCCCTGAAGACCCTTTCTTTCTCAGGAGAAAGGTTAATCACACAATTCGAAATGATAACATCAACAACCCCATCGGCTACAGGAAGATTTTCCAGCTCTCCAAGTCGAAAATCGACGTTCCTGAGACCGGCTTTTTCCGCATTCCGGCGGGATTTGGTGATCATCTCCGGTGTCATGTCAACGCCGATAACAAGTCCCTTATCCCCAACGGCCCGCACTGCGAGGAAACAGTCGAATCCGCCACCGCTGCCCAGGTCGAGTACCGTTTCCCCAGGTTGCAAGGAGGCGATGGCCTGCGGATTGCCGCATCCAAGCCCCATGTCCGCCCCTTCCGGCACAGCAATCAAATCCTCTCTGGAATATCCCAAACCAACCGAAATATCTCTTTCCATAACATCATTGGGTGTCCCACAACAGGATGAGGATGAACAACCGCAACCGGGGCTCCCTGATACAGCTACTTTTCCATAGTTTTCCCGAACTGCGCTGCGAATCTCGTCATTTTTAAGTTTGTTCATTTGAACCTCCTTTATAGGTCTGATCAAATAAAAAATCATTCCTTTAATAGAATGCAGGACCCACGTGTCGAGACTTTGTCGTAATAGGGTAAAATGTCATTCCGAATCCGCCTCTGGTGGATGAGGAATCTTAACATCATAACATTACTAACGATTAGGATATCTAGCCTTGCTCGGAATTACAAAAAGGGGAGTTACGACACAGTCTTGTCATACTGTTTTCACTTAACCGGTTTTACAGAATGTTTTTTCAGCAATTCCACAATTTCTTCATACGGAAAGTAACCTAGATGACGATAGAACTCTTTGCCATTTTTATCGAGGAAGACCTGGGTAGGAATCGCTCTTACCCTATATTTTTCCGCATAAGGTTTTCCTTCTTTTGTCCGGACATCATAGTATACGACCCTTACGTTCCCTGCAAAATCCTTTCCCACTCTTTCCATTACGGGCTGCATCATGCGACATGGTAAGCATCCTTCCGATCCGAGTTCGATAAAGGTGATTTCATATTGCTTGCCACTGCTGGACTCCTTGGAATGGGCAGTACTAAGGATAACTCCGGCACAGGCCAGAAAAAGTATCAAAATCATTGAGACGATGCATTTTTTTGTCATAAAGCTTTCTCCATTTTGTGTTTTTTATTCAGCAACTTCCATAATCCATCTCTTTATCTGTTCACGTCCGGGAACCTTTCCTACAGATTTCACCTTCTTGTTAATTATCAGAGCAGGGGTTCCCATTACTCCATACCTTGCTATCTCCTTTGTGTCCTTGATATGCTCTAAATCCACAGAAATGTCAAGCTCGGCAAGAACAGTCATGGTTTCCTGTTTTAATCTGTCACAGGAAGCGCAGCCAGGGCCCAGTATCTTTATTTGAATCCCTGAGTCTTCCTCTTCCACCTCTTCTCCCAAAAATCTCCTGTATTCTCTGAACAGAGCAGCAGCATATTCTACTTCAAACTTTTCTGTTATGTAGTTTTTTGATTTTACCCTTTGGATGAGTTCGTGTTTGATTGTTTCTTGATCAGTGATCCCTTTTTCTTTAATGTCATTGAATATATCCTTTAAACCGATCATACCAACCCTGTCACCACTTACGTTTACCATAGATATATCCTCAGTCATAAATGCCAACCTCTCTTAAGTTTATATATAAGTATGACTATCTTTTCCCTTTTCAGTATGAACCTCTTGCCTCTCACCAGGACTCTCCGGGAATATTATACCCGGCTCGTTCTAAAAGACTCAATAGCTTTTCCCTCTTCTCTCTATATTCATTGCTGAAGAGAGGTTTGCATTGTTCAATGTTTACCTCTGAATCTATTAACTTTCTGGCAAAAGCATAACAGTTATTTGCAGGGCATCCTTCACATTTAACGTTAGGAAGATAGCCGGAAAGGCTCATTGCAGATAATATTGGCCAGCTATCCAGCTTCGGCTTGATATTTTGACGGTTATCATAGGTCTTGTTGATAACGTCTTTTAACCATTCCAGGATTTCCTTTGCCTTTTTCTTGTTCTCAAGCATGGTTATGTGGATTTCTTTAGGATGGAAGGTTATGACTCTGCCATCCTTTTTCAGGGATAGATTCTTTGCATCGTGATTATACATACCACCTTTTAAAGTGGCATTGAGATAAGGCAGGACGTCCCCGATATCATCAGTGAGCTCCCCAACTACCCTGATCTTGACAGGGTCTTGCAAACACATACCGACGTTTATTTTATATCCTTCAAGTAGCATTTCCGCCCTCACACTTAACTATCTGATATTAATAGATAATGAAGATATTTGTTTCCTAACGTCTTCTCCAACCGGCCCAAAAAGGAATGCCACTTTCATCACGAAGCCTCAGTATTTTGTCTGCCTTTTTTACTTCAGCAGCAATGATAGCTGGTGATCCTTGAAAGGTTATCCTTGAACCTTTGACCTCAATTCTATCCTTTGGCTGGATCTTAATATCCTGGTTTTCGATATACCATCCCGGACCCAGATGGATCGATATGGTTTCTTTGTCCGTTTTCAGAATAAGATGCACACCGTAGCACATCCCTTTTATTGGGGAAATCTTTTCAACACTTGCTACTTCCCCGCTTATGGATTCAATAGTTTTTGGGTTATACATCCTACCGTATTGGCCTTCCGGCCCCCAGCCCCCGCTCCCCCTCCAATTCATTCCTCTTTGGGCAAAAGATTCGGTAGCAATAATAAGACTAAAAATGGAAATAACCGATATTAATGTTCCTATCTTCTTCATTTTATCCTCCTAACTGATAATCTTTTTTATATCTTCAACTGAGAGTATTTTGCCGGTCGATTTCACCTCACCGTCCACAACCAGGGCAGGGGTTATAAATACCCCGTGTTGCATGATCTCTTTTAAATCTTCGACTTTTTTTACATCTGCGCCTATGCCCAAAATATTGAGAGCCTCTTGAGTATTGGCCAAAAGCTTTTTACACTTGGGACAGCCTGTCCCTAAAATTTCGATTTTCAAATTAATTAGCCCCTTTTCTTATCTAATGATATTCACACATATAGTCCCCGATATTGTGGCCAACGATACCACTAATGATATGCAGCCCAGTGCCTTCTCTATTCCTAATATGCTTCTCTACTTCATTTAAAATTACCCTCTTTGAGTGTTGCGCTATAAAAGATTAATTGAATATATAGCCATATAGTCGAATAAAAGGGAAAATTTTTTAAATCTTTTCAATCAGATCTATATTAGACTTCAATTTTGTTCTAACCACCTTGTTTACGCAAGTAAAGAAATCCATGACACATGAAATTTCCAGGCGGTAATAAATATTTAATCCTTCTTTTCTGTCAGAAAGTATTCCGGCCTTTTTCAGCAGAGCTAAGTGCCTGGAAACACCGGATGCCTCTGCCTCTACATATTTTACAATCTCTCCCACGCTCTTTTCCTCTTTTGAAACATACTCAACAATCTTTAGGCGAATAGGATGAGAAAGTGCCTTGAATATCTCTGCTCTCAATGAATATATTTTTTCTATATCTTTATCACAAGTCATATCTATCACTATTTGAATAGTTTACCATATGGTTATATAAGAATATAATATAGAAGATATTTTCTGTCAAGAAATAATTGAGGGTATTTATATAACTGTCTGACAAAAAGGTTGAAATATCGAAAAAAGGTATTATATACTTAAAACGTATTATAAAACATAGAAACAATTTTATTTTATTTTTACAGGGGAGGGCCTCCCATGTGCCAATCTTGTCAATCGGCAGCTCCAAAAAAGAAATTGGAATTATCTCCTGAAGATATTTATGACTTTACCTACAGTAAGTATCAGAATGAACTCCTTAGATTTAGCGAACCTCATTTTGCCTTCTGGGAAGTTACCCACTCATGTAATCTGAGGTGTAGTCACTGTGGACTCGCTGCAGGGAAACCTAGGGACGATGAACTTAATACAGAAGATGCTCTGGCTATACTGGATAATATCTCTGATTCAGATACAAGATTCCTGATGCTCCTCGGTGGGGAACCCCTTTTAAGAAAGGATTTTCTTGAAATAGCAGAATATGCCGGGAAAAGATTTGAATTGGCTGTCTGTACCAATGGCCTACTCATTGACATGGAATATGCCAGGAATCTCAAAAAAGCTGGTATCTGGGTTATGGGTGTAAGTTTGGAAGGGGCAACAGCCAAAACACATGATTCAATAAGAGGAGCCGGAACCTTTGAGAAGGCTCTGAAAGGCATAAAAAACTGCCTTGATGCAGGTCTTCAGGTCTGTATTATGCATACGGTTTCCAGGAGAAATATTCATGAACTTCCTGATCTTCTGAAAATGACTCAGGACCTGGACATACACTGTTTTGAGGTAATGGATTTTCTCCCTTTTGGAAGAGGGGAGGACATATCGGACCAAACCCTTACAAAGGAACAGAGAAAGTGGATGTGTGAGTATCTTTCAGACAGAAGGTTCAGGGCGGAATCTCCTGTTACCTCTTTGCCGGATGACCCCTTCTGGTTTATAACATACAATAAAGACTTCATGGAAAATTGTTTCGACCCTTACAGCGAAGAGATGATAATTGGAGATTCCGGTGGGATACTCAGCTACGGGATAAAACCAAACGGCAAAATTATACCTTTCCCCACTCTTAGAACAGAGATAGGAGACCTGAAAGAGAAGCCATTTAAAGAAATCTGGAGAAACTCTGCAATAGTCGAGAAGTTAAAGAAAAGAGATACCCTTAAGGGTAAATGTGGTAAATGCGAATATAAATTTGTGTGTGGTGGGAACAGGGGAGTGGCATACTATTATTCCGGTGACATGATGGCGGAAGATCCAAGATGCTGGTATGAGCCTTCCTTAAAAGCATAAAAAAGCGGGATTTAATATCGATAATTAAATTCCTGTAAAAAAACTCATCAAAAACTTACATGTTTTGATGGGTTTTTTGTTTCTGAGTTTAAAAATGATCTTTAAGCAAAAAGGGTAGCCTTTTCAATCTCTCCTGCAGGTTATGTAAAGAGCTTAGTGAAACATTGACTCGTAGGCTCTTCGATGTTATATTTTACCGGTAAGGGATTATAATAGGATGATAGACTTTTAAGGAAACTGACAAGGATGGATTTAAAGAGAGAGCTATATACCGAAAGCGGTTCATTCGGCATACTGAAAGATCATTGGGGACACCTTATAGAAGAGAGTTCATCTAATGAAATCTTCCTCACAAACCAGTGGCAGGGAACCTGGTGGAAACATTTTGGTAAGGATAAAACCTTAAGGCTTGTGGCATTTAGTAATGGGGAAGAAGACCTTTTGGGTCTGGCGTCATTCTCTATTGAGTTGTCGACTAATGGCAAAAGGGTAATGAGATTTCTGGGGGGCACCGATATAACCGATTATCTTGATGTTATTGCAAAATCAGGGTATGAGGAATCTGTCTGTAAAAGTATAGTGGATTTTTGGAAAGATACAGAAGACGAGTGGGATTTTATTGACCTTCACTGTTTAAAAGAGACCTCAATTACTTTGAATATTTTAAAACAGCTTCTTAATAAGAGTGGATACATTGCTGAAGTTTCTATAGAAGAGGTATGCCCCAAAGTCAGTTTACCTGCCTCCTGGGAGGAATATCTGGAAACATTAAGCAAGAAAGACCGTCATGAACTGAGGCGTAAGGTTAGACGGATTGAAAAATTCTCTGAATCTGCGGACAATTATGGTGTCAAAAGTTCCTATCCCCTGGCTGAAGGTATCGAACGTTTTCTTTTATTACACCGTAAAAGTGATCTGAGGAAGAAAGACTTTATGAACAGGAATATGGAGCTGTTTTTCCAGGATGTTACCGGTATGATCTTCGCAGAGAATTGGTTAAAGCTGTCTTTTTTGCATATCGATGGAACCTTTATTGCATCTTCAATGTCTTTCGACTACCAGAACAAAGTATATCTGTACAATTCGGGTTATGACCCGGAGTATTCCACCCTAAGCCCTGGAATAGTTCTTGTTGCTCACTTGATACGGGAGGCAATTGATACCGGGCGGAGTGAATTTGACTTTTTAAGGGGAAATGAATCTTATAAATATCATCTTGGGGGTAAGGATTCTAATATATATAATATGGTTATAAGTAAGGTTACTTCTTAAGGTGACTTTTTAAAAAATCTATCTGCGGCTTTATGCTTCATCCTTCGTCGTTGCAGCGTAACTAAAAGAAAGCCTTACTCCCAGGATTTGCGCGCCTTGCATCTGGAGTTTTTTACTTTGTCACCACAATTATGATTATTTTATGAATATCCTGCTCATGTTTGCTCAAAAGGAAATTATTCGTATAAACTGAAGAGGATTAATATGTCGTTGAACAGGGTGATGATGTTATCTGTTCATAGTTGCCCCCTTGATATCTTGGGAGGAAGAGATACCGGGGGTATGAACGTATATGTCCGGGAACTCAGCCGTAAGCTGGGTGAGAGGGGTATCTGGGTAGATATTTTTACTCGGTCCAAGTACCCATCTATACCTAAAATAGTTCATATAAATGAAAATGTAAGGGTTGTACATATAAAGGCAGGTATAGAGGCACCTTATCATAAGAACCTTATCTGGAACTATTTGCCGGAGTTTCAGGAGGGTATTTACAACTTTGCCCGGGAAGAGGGGATAACTTACGATTTGATACATAGTCATTACTGGTTGTCTGGAGTGGTCGCCAGTAAGCTTGGTCAGATATTGGGAATCCCAATCGTTCATATGTCCCACACCATGGGTTTTTTGAAGAATCAGGTGGCAAGGAGTGATGATGAAAAAGATATTTCCCTGCGCTTGGAGAATGAGATTAAAGTTATCAGGGCTGCCGACAGGATAGTTGCCGCGACACCTTTGGAAAAATTCGAGATAAACAGAGAATTCGATATACCTCTTAACAGGATTGAGGTGATCCCCTGTGGTGTAGATTTGAATCTCTTTAAACACCGGGAACCGGAGGAAGCAAGAAAACATCTGGGTTTAAATGGTCAAAAATTCATACTCTTTGTGGGACGGATTGATCCGATCAAAGGCATAGACAATCTAATCAGGGCTATGAACATACTGGCAAAGGTTGATGGAAACAATGGCGATGGTTTGAGATTATTGATAATCGGCGGAACCCTGTCTGATGAAAATAATGAAGAAAAAAGCGAATTGAAAAACCTGATAGAGCTAACCTCAGAATTGAACCTTGGAGATCGGGTAGAATTCCTAGGTACTAAGAGTCAGGATTTGTTGCCCTGTTATTATTCAAGCGCTGAGGTATGCGTTCTTCCATCCAGGTATGAATCCTTTGGGATAGTTGCCCTGGAGTCTATGGCATGCGGGACTCCTGTGATAGCCTCTGAAGTTGGAGGGCTTCCGTACGTTATGGGAGAGGGAGAGACAGGGTTTTTAGTGCCTGAAGGGAACCCTGAGATATTGGCTGAGCGAATCAGCTTTATAGTTGGCAACCCTTTTATAAAGGAAAAATTTGGCAGGGAGGCAGTTAAACAGGCGGAAAGGTTTGAATGGTCTTTGATCGCTGATAAAGTTGTTAATCTTTACTCGCAATTGTTAAGTTGAAGAGTTTAAATAGTACGCACTAAAAAAATCCTTCTTCCGTTTTTTTATTAAAGTATAATTGAAAGGTACCAAGATGAAAGCAGAGAGAATAATGGTAATAATGGCACACCCGGACGATACGGAGATGGGGTGTGGAGGAACAGTTGCAAAGTGGATTAAAGAGGGTCATGAGGTTCGTTATGTAGTCTGTACAAATGGAGACAAAGGAACCAAAGACAGGGAACTTTCTTCTCATCGTCTTGCAGAAATACGAGAATATGAACAGCTTAAAGCAGCAGAGGTTTTGGGAGTAAAAAATGTGATCTTTCTGCGTCACAGGGATGGAGAACTGGAGGTGACTCAAGCTTTTCGAAGCGAACTGGCGCTTCTTATCCGTCAGTACAAGCCTCATATTATAGTAACCCATGACCCCTGGCGGCCATACCTGTTGCACCCTGATCACAGGGCAGTTGGCTTTACCACAACGGATGCTGTAATTGCCGCCAGAGACCACC
>QZJQ01000056.1 GCA_003599795.1 Nitrospiraceae bacterium | reverse complement strand
TCTGAAGGATCTGCTGGACCTCAATGCCGATGACCGAGCATGAGGGGCCGGTCATGCCCGCATCCGTAATATACGCAGTCCCCTTCGGCAGTATCTTTTCGTCGGCGGTCTGGACATGGGTATGGGTGCCGATGACGGCGCTTACCCTCCCGTCGAGGTAGTATCCGAAGGCAACCTTTTCAGAGGTGGCCTCAGCATGAAAATCGACGAAGATGATGTGTGTTTCTTTCCTGATCCGTTCCAGCTCCGCATCGATCGCCCTGAAGGGGCAGTCCATCTGCGGCATGAAGACTCTTCCCGAGACGTTCACCACAGCGATTTTCCTGCCGCCTGCGTTGAAGACAATGCTTCCGTGCCCGGGCACCCCCGGCGGATAGTTCAGGGGCCTCAGGACCCTGCTCTCCTTCCCTATGCTGGTCATGAAATCCTTTTTGTCCCAGACATGATTTCCTGTGGTAATAATATGGACACCATAGGATAAGAGATCCTGGACAAGAGGTTCGGTCAGTCCGAACCCTCCTGCAATATTCTCTCCGTTGGCAACGACACAGTCGGCCTTATACCTGTCGGACAGTTTGGGAAGGAGCGCCCTGACCGCAGTCCTTCCGGTCTTGCCGACTACATCCCCGATAAAAAGCAGTTTCATAACTCAGGGGGAAGGCCTATGCATCGGAAGACCGTATCGCGAGGCACCAGGATTTCAGCGGCATATCCCCGAGCCGGACCGCCGCCGGTCTTATTTCGCATATTCCACATATCTTGATTCCCTGATAACAGTGACCTTTATCTGTCCCGGATACGTCATCTCGGACTCTATCTTCTTTGCCAGATCCTTGGACATCACCGCCGACATATCATCCGTCATATCTTCCGGCCTTACAATTATTCTTATTTCCCTGCCGGCCTGTATTGCATAACACTTCTCCACACCTTTATACGACAGGGCCATTTTTTCAAGATTCTCAAGCCGCTTCAGATAATTTTCTATGCTTTCCCTCCTGACGCCGGGCCTTGCAGCTGAAAGCGCATCAGCAGCTGCAACCAGCGCAGCTTCTGCTGTTATGGGATCGCCTTCTCCGTGGTGAACAAGTATTGCATTCACCACCTTAGGATTTTCACCGTGTTTTTTTGCAAAGTTTGCCCCAATCTCCTGATGCGAACCCTCAACCTCATGGTCAATTGCCTTGCCTATATCATGGAGTAGCCCGGCCCTTTTGGCAAGCTTGACGTCAATGCCGAGTTCGCCTGCCATCATGCCTGCAAGATACGCCACCTCTTTTGAATGCTGAAGCACAGGCTGTCCGTATGATGTCCTGTACTTGAGCCTGCCAAGCAGTCTTACTACCTCAGGATGTATCCCCGAAAGCCCGACATCAAAAACTGCCTTTTCTCCTTCTTCCCTGATATTTGCATCCACCTCTTTCTTAACCTTTTCAACAACCTCCTCTATTCTCGTCGGATGTATCCTGCCGTCCGCAATAAGCCTCTCAAGTGAAATCCTCGCAATCTCTCTCCTTACCGGATCAAAAGCCGAGAGGGTTACAAGCTCCGGCGTATCATCAACAAGAAGGTCCACGCCTGTTGCCGCCTCAAGCGCGCGGATATTCCTGCCTTCCCTTCCTATTATCCTGCCCTTCATCTCATCATTCGGCAGGCTTACTGCCGATGCCGTGGCATCCGCCACATACTCACTCGCATATCTCTGTATGGCAAAGCTTATCGTCTCCTTGGCTTTTTTCTCAGCAGTTTCCTTAACCTCATCTTCTATGGTCTTCGCAAGTTTTGCCGCCTCAAAACGGGATTCCTCTTCCACCCTTTTAAACAACTCAGCCTTGGCCTCTTCAGAACTTATTCCCGAAATTCTTTCAAGCTGAAGAGTCTGCTCCTTTAACATCTGATTGTAACGATTGTCTTTCTCCTGTATCGCCCGCTCTTTTGACGCATACTCTTTTTCCCTTCTTGTAAGGTCATGTTCCCTTTTATCTATCTGGTCAAACTTGCGGTCTAATGTTTCCTCTTTCTGCCTGAGCCTTTTATCAAGCTGGTTTAACTCAAAACGCCTCTCTTTCAGGTCTTTTTCCACTTCCGCTTTGGCCTGATAGACAATGTCCTTGGCCTCAAGAGATGCCTCTTTTTTTCTGGTCTCTGCTTCTTTTTTTGCCTCTTCAAGCAGTTTTGTTTTTTCTTTCTCAATATCTAATTGCCGCGGCTTCAGAGAGCTTCTGTATATAAGACCCATAATCACTCCAACGCCCACGCCGACGCCGACAGCAATTAAAATCAGATATGCTGTATCAATCATTGGATGCTATCCTCCTTTTCCCTTTATATTTAACGCAAAAACACGGCATTGCTAAATGCCGCATCCCGCACATCTCGGAACTCATCGGGTAAAGATAGAAAGTTTTGCGCAGCAAACATAAAATCAGTTCTTGCGCGTTTCAGGCAGGTGATATGGGGTTTAGTGTTTCTGTTTAAGGAGTAATCGGGAATATATGCCTTACATGTGTCTTACCGGCATACTTTATTATACGGCTCAATGAGCTGAGCCAATAATCAAACCCTTTATTTATATTTTTCCTCAGAAACATAATTTCCGCTATAAACGCCTGCCCGGCCTTTCTAACTAAGCGTCCCTGCTTTATGCCGGAACAATGCAAAATAAACCCACCCTGCCGTGCAAATGAATAATCAGATCCGCCCTTTATTAAATAGGTGGGTGTCCTGAAGGAAACTTCAGGCTTTCCCGAATTATTCGGGACATGCACACCGTTTCCCTTACGCAGACTCCCTAAAGATCTAATTTGCCGGATCAACTTTTTCATCTGTCACCAACAGGGCAGGTAACCCTATTGCCCTTTCTGATTATTTTATAACAAAAGCAGGGAATTTAAGCAAGGAAAAATCTTTGACAAGAACACTTTTTAGCTTGTATTAAAAATCTTTTTTGAATAGACTATTACGATAAATTAAAACAGTTATGACAGGGACAATCTTAGCAGGCGGAGAAAACACAAGAATCCCGTTGTTGAAAGGGCATATAGAAATCAACGGGAAAAGAATTATTGATACCGGTATCAATCTGATGAGAAACTTATTCGGAAAAGTAGTTATAAGCACAAATGCTCCGGAACTTTATTTTTACTGCGGGGCGCCGATGATAGGAGACGTCATTCCCCAAAGGGGTCCTCTCACAGGCATATTTTCCGTGCTGACGAATATAAAAGACGATGCGATATTCGCAGTTGCCTGCGACATGCCGTTTCTTGATGAACGGCTTATGAGGCATATGGCTGATAAATACAATAACTTTAACTCCAGGACTAATAAATGGGATGCCGTGATACCTGTATTTGAAGGAAAGCCGCAGCCGTTGTTCGGGATCTATTCAAAAAATATTCTCGGCGTCATGGAAAAGAGGCTTGATAAAGGACTGAGGAAACTCAGGGACATGTTGGCAGAGATTAACGTCTTATATATAAAAGAGGAAGAGGTAAGAGAAATAGACCCTGAAGGAAGGTCATTTCTGAATATCAATACAATGGAAGACTTAGAAAAAATCAGAGGAGGGAAAATATGTTTGGTTTAGGCATGCAGGAGCTGATAATTATACTGATAATCGTGCTTGTCCTTTTTGGAGCCAGGCGGCTGCCGGAACTCGCAGGCGGTATTGGAAAGGCCATAAAAAATTTCAAAAAATCCATGTCAGAGCCTGACGAGATAGACGTCACGCCCAAGAAAGACGCCCCGGAAGAAAAAAAAGAAGAGAAAAAAGGATAGATAGGTCTGTAGTAAAAAGTTTACCAAAAACTGACTACTGATTACCGGCTTTCATGGACAGAGGACCAATAACAGAGATAGACCTCAATGCTGTCGCACACAATTTCAGGGCGGCAAAGAGGACAACAGGGAACAAAACAGTAATAGCCGTTGTAAAGGCAGACGGTTATGGACACGGCGCTGTTGAAGTTTCCAAGCGTCTCATTAACGAAGGGGTTTCTTACCTTGCGGTTGCATACACGTCAGAAGCCATTGCGCTGAGACGCTCAGGCATTAAAGCGCCGATAATTGTGCTTTTTGACAAAAGCAATATAGAAGACTATTTTAAATACAGCCTGATACCTGTTGTTCATGATACCAAAACAGCGCAAAGATTCTCTAAGGAAGCAAAGACAAGAAAACATAATATCAATCTGCACATAAAAGTGGATACAGGCATGGGAAGGCTTGGTTTTAACATGGAAGATGTAGAAAAGGGAATGAGCGTAATAAATAAAATGAATTTTATATCAGTCAGCGGGCTTATGAGCCATTTTTCAGATGCCGGCCTTTCTGACAGGGCCTATGCCTTAATGCAGATTGACAGATTTAATAAAGCAAGAAATGTCCTTGCGAAAAAAGCCAAGCCCGTTCTCTGCCATATGGCTAACAGCGCCGCTGTCATGACTCTTCCCAAATCATACTTTGATGCAATCAGGCCGGGATTGATGCTCTACGGATGCTCACCGATACAAAACAAGGTGTCAAGGGGTCAAGGCGCTAAGGGGTCAAGTAAAAGCAAATCTCTTGAACCCTCAAACCCTCAAACCCTCGAACCCTTCCTCAAGCCTGCCATGACAGTTAAGACAAAGATACTTTCTATAAGAAGATTTAAAAAAGGAACGCCTGTAAGCTACGGAGGAACCTTTATTACAACAAGGGAAAGCCTTATAGCAGTGCTGCCGGTCGGTTATGCTGACGGTTATCCGAGAGCTCTGTCAAACAATGCTGATGTTATTATCAGGGGAAAACGCTCTCCAATAGCAGGCCGGATATGCATGGACACTATAATGGCAGATGTTACGGAAATCAGAGGCATCTCTGAGGGAGACGAGGTAGTTCTGCTCGGCAGACAGAAAAATACTGTTATAACGGCATCTGAACTTGCGGAAAGGGCAGGAACAATTTCATATGAAATCCTGACATCTCTGGGGAATAGGTCAAAAAGGGTATATATTAATGGCTAATATTCTGCTTAAACCTGTTGAGCTGCTCGGACGTTCACTTACGATATCATGGCAGACTTTCGTGTTGTTTACCGAAGAACTCGGCAGAATTATGCTTCTTTTGTGTTCTACAATAAAACAACTTATATTGCCGCCGTTAGAACTTAAAAACACGTTCAAACAAGTGGTAGAGATAGGCATTAAATCACTCCCTGTCGTGCTTATCACAGCAGTATTTACAGGCATGGTTCTTGCGCTTCAAAGTTACACCGGATTCAAGAGATTCAACGCCGAAGTAATGGTCGGAACAGTCGTAGCCCTTTCTATCACTCGCGAGCTCGGGCCTGTTCTTACAGGCTTGATAGTTGCAGGGCGGGCCGGCGCTGCCATGGCTGCTGAGCTTGGAACAATGCGCGTGACAGAACAGATAGATGCGTTGGAGACCTTAGCCACAAACCCTGTGAAATATTTAATTGTTCCCAGATTTATTGCGGGCACAATCATACTTCCTTCTCTCACGGTTATCGCTGACATCATAGGAATCATCGGAGGATTTTTTGTTACAGTGACTGTCTTAGGAGCTAATTCATCCGTATACTGGAGAAGGACCTGGGATTACCTTGAAACAAGCGACATATACAACGGACTTATTAAGGCGTGTTTTTTTGGCGCATCCATTGCTATAATAAGCTGCTATAAGGGTTTTTATACGTCAGGAGGCGCTGAGGGCGTTGGAAAGGCTACAACGGGAGCTGTGGTCTTGTCATCAATGACAATACTTATTTCCGACTATTTTTTGTCAGCGTGGCTGTTTAAATGATAGAAATTGTTGATTTGTATAAGGCTTTCGGCAGAAACCATGTACTCAGAGGCGCAAACCTCAAAATTGAGAAGGGTGAAAGCATGGTGGTGATAGGAGGAAGCGGTTCGGGAAAGAGTGTTCTGATAAAACACATTATTGGCACGCTTAAGCCTGACAGCGGCTCTATATTGATAGACGGAGCTGATATTGCAAAACTCAGCGAAAATGAACTGTATGAGACCAGGAAGAGATTCGGCATGCTTTTTCAGATGGCAGCCTTGTTTGATTCCATGAAAGTATGGGAAAATGTAGCATTCGCTTTAATGAGGCACGGAAAATTGAAAGAGAAAGACGCAAAAGAAATAGCAAGCGAAAAACTCAGGATGGTCGGCTTGATAGGGGTGGAGGATATTATGCCTTCTGAACTTTCCGGAGGAATGAAAAAAAGGGTCGGGCTTGCGAGGGCCATAGCCCACTCTCCTGAAATACTTCTGTACGACGAGCCTACTACCGGGCTGGACCCGATAATGGCTGATGCTATAAATGACCTTATAATAGAAATGAAACAAAAACTTTCGGTCACATCAGTGGCTATAACGCATGACATGCACAGCGCCTACAAGATTGCTGACAGGATTGCAATGCTCTATGAGGGCAGGATAATAGCCACAGGCACGCCCGATGAAATAAAAAATACGGACAATGCCACAGTAAGGCAGTTCATAACCGGAAGCGCAGTCGGGCCGATAAAAATTGAAGGAGTAACTGCATGAAGGGCCTTTCTACAGAGCTGAAAGTTGGCTCTTTTGCGCTTATAATTATTGCGCTCCTGACATACATGACTTTCAAGGTGGGCGGTTTTGAATGGGTAAAAAAGAAAGGATACGTGGTCTATGCAGAGTTCAAAAATATCGGAGGCCTTGACGAAAAGACAAGGATAAAGGTTGCTGGTGTTGATGCCGGCATCATTGAAAAAATTGAACTCAGGAACGGAAGGGCCAGGCTTACCCTCAGAATAGACAGGAATGTAGTGCTGTATTCAGACGCATCCGTAGGCATAAAAGCAACAGGGCTTCTCGGAGACAAATACCTTGAGCTGAAAATAGGCTCTCAGCCGCCGCCGCTTAAGGACGGGGACACGATAAAAAATGTTGTGGAAATCGTGGACATGGACGACCTTGTGCGGAATCTCACTGATGTCTCTACAAACATCAACAATTTCGCAGCCGCCCTCAACGAATCCATCGGCACGCCTGAGGGGAAAGCAGCGCTCAAGGAATCAATCCTGAATCTTAAAGACATCACCGCGGGGCTTAAAGATACAATATCCGTGAATGACAAAAAGATGCGGAAGGCGCTTGACAATATCAACGATTTCATCGCATCCATACATGACCTTGTAGAAAAAAATAAGGAACCCCTGACAGCAACAATAGGCAATGTAAAAGATTTTTCAGCCTCTTTGAAAAAAGAGGGCCCTGACCTTGTGGCAAATCTTGGAAAGGCATCTCAGGAACTTAAGGAAATGCTGGAGGAAAACAGGCCGTCTATCAAGAGTGCGACAGACTCAATTGATACAATCTCCAAAAAAATTGCGGACGGCGAAGGCAGTCTCGGCAAACTTGTTAAGGATGACAGGCTCTACGAGTCTCTGAATAAGGCTGCTGAAGGCGTTAATAAGCAATTAGGCGCCATAGACAGATTTAAGACCTTCATAACATTTCAGGCTGATTATCTTACAAAGCCAAGAGACGCCAAGGGACAGTTCTATGTGACACTCCAGCCGAAACCTGACAAATACTATATTTTCGGGATTGTCGGGGACCCTGTTGCAAATGTCACGACAACTACCACAACCACAAACGGCTCAGCTGTTAAAGAAGAGAAGGCAGAGAAAAAGATAGAGTTCACAGCACAGTTTGCTAAGAGATTTCAGGATCTTGCTCTTAGGATCGGCCTCACTGAAAACACATTAGGAGTCGGAGCAGATTATTTCTTCCTTAAGGACAAGGCAAAGCTCACCGCTGATGTCTGGGATTTCGCAAAAGATGAGGAAGGCTCAAAACAGCCTCATGTAAAGGTAGGCGTTGATTACTATATATTCAAACACATATTCCTTTCCGCAGGCGGAGACAATATCCTTAATAAAAAGCGGCGCGGCGCTTATGTGGGCGCAGGCGTGAGATTTGAGGATGAAGACCTGAAATATCTATTCGGGACAGTGCCTAAAGTCCCGGGCAAGTAATTTGAGGCTGATTACGAATTATCTCTCCTTTCCATAAGGCGAAAGCTTCCTGAGTTCTTTTATTATCCCCGGCATTATCTCAATTACCTTTTCCACTTCCGCTTCAGTGTTATACCGGCTCAATGAAAACCTGACAGAGCCGTGAATTGCTTCAGCTGGAACATCCATTGCCTTGAGGACATGGGAAGGCGTAAGCGAGCCCGATGTGCACGCAGAGCCTGATGAAGCGCAGACGCCGAATTCATTAAGCTTAAGAAGAATTGCCTCTCCGTCAATATACTTAAAGCTGATGTTTGTGGTATTCGGCAGCCTGTTTTCAATATCTCCGTTTATCCTTCCATCAGGGCATAATTTCAAGAGCGCAGTCTCAAGTTTGTCCCTCAGGCCTTTCAGGTAGGACATCTCGCCATAAAGATTTTCGCCCGCAAGCTCACACGCCTTTCCGAGCCCGGCAATTGAAGCCACATTCTCTGTCCCTGCCCTCCTGCCCTGCTCTTGATGCCCGCCTATCATATACGGACTGAATCCGGTCCCCTTTCTGACATACAGCGCGCCAATACCTTTCGGCGCGTGGAGTTTATGTCCTGACAAAGAGAGCATGTCAACAGGAAGTTTCTTTAAGTCTATCGGAATCTTCCCGACAGCCTGCACAGCATCCGTATGAAATAAGACGCCTCTGTCTTTAAGCATTTCTCCTATTTCCGTCAGAGGGAATACCACCCCTGTCTCGTTGTTTGCGTACATCAACGACACCAAAGCAGTATCACCATCAACAGCCTTTGAAAATTCATCAAGCCTGAATCTGCCTTTTTTATCCACAGGGATAAAAATAGTCCTGTAACCTTTACGCTCAAGGTATTTACAAAAGTTTACAACCGCAGGGTGTTCCACCGCTGACGTAATGATATGTTTTTTCCGGGGCAGAGACTCAACAGCGCTCATTATTGCGGTATTATTACTCTCGGTCCCGCAGCTCGTGAATATTATCTCCTCAGGCTCAGCATTAAGAAGCTTTGCAACCCTTGCCCTCGCCTCTTCAATGCTTTTGCGCAGCTGTCCCCCGAATGTATGCGTGCTTGAGGGATTGCCGTACATTTCCTTCAGATAGGGCATCATTTCCTGAAGGACTTCAGGCGCAATGCTTGTGGTAGCGTTATTGTCAAAATATATGGTCTTCATTGCCTGCTCTTTTGAAATTATATCACAGCAGATAATAATATCTGGACAATATCCGCAATTTATGGTTTTATTTTAATTATGGCAAAAAAGATTGCACTCGGACTCGTTATCGCCCGTCCACATTTCCGTTCTTCCGACACGTTAAAATAATTCAGCGGGGTTGCTGCACAGCGCCGTTATAAAAGACCTCGCATTTGCCGCCTTGAACAAAGCGTTTCGCCTTCCGGTAAAGGTCGAAGATTGGTTCGGCAAGGAATCCGACCGTACTCACAGGGCTGACCTCGGGACTGCCGAAGGAACCGCTGATGCTTTGTTTGAATTTTGCGCATCCCTTGTCATCGAGAAGCGCCACTATTACATTGTCATATCGTTCGCTGACAAGATTGAGCTTGCCTTTTAAGGCAATTCTATTATGGCGCGTTGCAAGGGCGCAGTCCGTAGCGTCCGCCACACCGTCCCTGATCTTCCATTGGGAAATGAACTGTGTGATGGAGCCCTGCCCTCCCTGGGTCTGGTGGTAAACGTCCCCATAACGGTACCCTTTGAGCGCAACGGTGCCGAGAGGGCCGGCGATAAAGAAAGCGCCGAGGTCAACGAGATTAAACTTCTGGCTCGCTTCATATTTTGAGAGGACAGTATCAAGATCCATAGTATAAATGACGAGATTATCACCCCGCAGAGAAAAAGTACCGTCCATGCCGCTTATCAGCTTGCGGCTTCCTTTTTCTTTCATCGTCAAGGAAGCATGAAGATCTCCCTTCCCTCCGATAACCTTTTTTGTGCCGAAAGACTCCTGAAGTTTTTCGAAGTCCAGCTTTGATATCTTCAAATTGATTTTATACACGGCATCGGCTTCCGACTTGTCTGCCGTGGCATCTCCCTCGGCTTTCGCGCCGAAGATATCCATGGTAAGGGACATGAGATAGATTACTCCCTTCTCTGCTTTTATAGGACTCTTGACATTGTCTATCTTGAGGTCTCCTTTCCGTACTTCCTTGCAGTCGAAGCTTCCTGTGAACGAGGCGCTCTTTATGACATCCCCTGCTATAGAGAGGTCTTTGACGGCCAGATTGAAATCTTTAAACTCCGTCTTTGCACCTGTCTTCTTGTCTATATAGACAAGTACCCCTTTGGAAAGCTTGAACTCATTCAAACTGAAGGCTGCTCCGGGCCTCTCTTCCGTGGATTTCTTTTCAGTCCCTTCGAAATTATATTTCCCCTCAGAGTCCTTCACGATGGTGACACCCGGTTTGACAAGCTCGCAACTGGTGACTTTGAGTTGCTTTTTCAGCAGAGGCATCAACTCCACCCCTATCTTGAGATTTTCAAGGGAAAGGATTTCGCCTCCCTTGTGTGCGACATGGATGTCCTTAGCCGATATGCCAAAGGGAATGAAGGAAAGTCCCATCTTCCCATTGATCCTGACATCCAGTCCGGTCGCCCCTGAGGCAGCGGCCTCAATGCGGGGCTTGTAGGAATTTATGTCGAAGGTGAGGGCGAAAATGACTACTGCAAGAACAAGCGCTACAGCGCCGCCGCCAAGGATAAAAAGGACTTTTTTCTTCTTCGCATTCATTTTGATTTGTAAATTCTGATTTTAAAGTATCACACAATGGCGTACACGTCAAGCGACAATAAAAGTCCCAATAAATTATTGACAAGCGATAGATATTTTGGTAAAAAATAAATATGAATTATAAAGACAAAACAAAAGAGCAACTTATAAATGAATTAGCATATCTGCATCAGCGTATTGAGGATTTGGAAGCAGAAGCAACCAAACGCAAGAAGGCAGAGGAGGCACTGAAGGTATCGGAAACCCGTTATCGGAGGCTCTTTGAAACTGCCCAGGACGGGATATTACTTCTCGATGCAGATACAGGACAGATGCTCGACGTTAACCCTTTTCTGATAAAGATGCTGGGGTACTCGCATAAGGATTTTATGGGAAAGA
Source organism: Nitrospiraceae bacterium (assembly GCA_003599795.1). GTDB lineage: Bacteria > Nitrospirota > Thermodesulfovibrionia > Thermodesulfovibrionales > UBA1546 > UBA1546. The sequence goes on along the minus strand of QZJQ01000056.1, from coordinate 7,092 downwards.
AACTCTGGGAAATCGGTCCTTTCAGCGACGTTGCAGCATCCAGGCTACGATTTTCAGAATTGCAGACAAAAGGGTATGTGCGGTACGAACATTTGCCGCTTGAAACAAAAGATGGACGTCTCATTGATGTCGAATTTGTCAGTAATGTCTACATAGTTGATCATGAGAAAATTATTCAGTGTAACGTCCGCGACATCACTTTGCGTAAACAGGCAGAGGAGTCGCTCATGAAGGCATATGATGAGATGGAACTGCGCGTGAAGGAACGGACTGAAGATTTGGTCGAAGCAAACCAGCAGCTCTTATGGGAAATAGAGGAACGCAAGAAGGCAGAGGAGTCACTGATTGAAACGCTCAAAGAAGTCAAACAGTTAAAAACCCAATTGCGTGAGGAGAATCTCTACCTTCGGGAAGAAATTAATCTAATACACACACATAAGAATATCGTGGGCAACAGTGAAGCGATAAATACCGTTTTGAAACAGATTGAACAAGTGGCACCGACAGACTCGACGGTCTTGATCCAAGGGGATACAGGCACAGGAAAGGAACTGCTTGCTCATGCAATCCATAACCTAAGCGCCCGCAAGGGCCGGCTCATGATTAAAGTCAACTGTGCAGCCCTGCCGCCGACCCTCATTGAAAGTGAACTGTTCGGCCGCGAAAAGGGCGCATTTACCGGTGCGCTTTCGAAGCAGATAGGCCGTTTTGAGCTTGCTGACGCTTCAACGATTTTCCTTGATGAAATCGATGCCCTGCCGCTGGAACTCCAGGCCAAGCTGCTTCGCGTACTGGAAAGCGGTGAGTTTGAGCGCTTGGGCAGCCCCCGGACCGTGAAGGTCAATGTCAGAATCATTTCGGCGACGAACCGCGAGCTTGCCAAGTTGGTCAGCGATGGCAGGTTCAGGGAAGACCTTTACTACCGTTTGAACGTTTTTCAAATTATTGTGCCACCTCTTCGCGAGCGCCAGGAGGACATATTGCCGCTCGTATGGTCTTTTATTCAGGAGTTCAGCAAGAGGATGGGCAAGCGGATCGAATCAATACCGCAGAAGTACGTTGAAGCCCTGCAAGCCTATCCTTGGCCGGGCAACGTAAGGGAACTGAGGAATGTTACCGAGCGTGCGATGATCCTCACTAACGGACATGTGCTGCATTTGGATGTACCAAAGATTGCACAGTCAGATGCTGACCAGTCCGGAACTCTCGAAGAGGCAGAGAAACGGCACATTATCGAGGCGCTGAACACCACCGGATGGCAGGTAAGCGGCAAGGACGGTGCAGCAAAGATTTTAGGCATCAATCCAAAGACACTCACATCGAGGATGCAAAAACTGGGTATCCAAAGAAATAAGAAAATGCCTGATATATCAGGAGACTCCTGATATATCAGAAGGTGGCGTCTTTCATAGTATCCTTCCCTATCATAGTCTTTGCTGATATTTCAATGTTTTCAACATCATAGAAACTCCTACCTGTCAACAACAGTACTGGCACACTATATGCTTTTCAATACAATAATTAGGTTCTCTTTTAATACAAAGTGAAGGCGTTAAGTGAAGAAGTCCGATATGTGAATGTAAGGAGGGCGAGTGGACAGGAAGATACTTGTGACATTAAAAATGATTGCCCGGCCCGAAAAACGGAGTGATTTTTTAGAAACGATGCGGGGGATGCTCCAACCCGCGCGGGTCGAAAGGGGCTGCCTGAATTACCATCTCTATGAAGACGTAGAAAACAGAAATGCCTTCGTCCTGCTGGAGGAATGGGCGTCACAGGAAGATATTGAGAGCCACATCCGCACAGATAATCAGCGGCGACTGCTCGCGCTCATGGATCTCCTGAACGAGCACCCTGAATGGCGGTTCAATACTGTGTCACACACGAGGGAGATGGATCTTATAGAAGAGGTACTCAAGACGCCGAGATAGAAAAGAGAGGGAGAAGGCTATGCTGACGGGTTCGATGTACTCACGTGAGGCAATGCCTCATATAACAAAAGGAGGTTGCTATGCTTTGGACTATCGCTGTGATACTGATAATTCTGTGGGCGCTCGGGTTAGTGAGCAGTTACACCATGGGAGGATTTATTCACGTCCTGCTGGTGATTGCCATTATTGTGGTGCTGGTCAGAATAATTTCGGGACGCAAGCCTTTTTAACTGGCTGGATGAAGGAAGTCAACCCATGCACAAAGGGTGAGAATAAAAATAGATTTTTTAGTGTATGTTAAGTTGCGAAAGAACAAAATTCGTTAAGGAGATGTAAAGATGCAAACAATAGCAGCAAAGAGAGTGCTGATTTTTGTAATCGCCGTGTTCTGCGTGAGTTTAATAGTTGGGTGTTCCGGTATGGAGAAAAGACCCAAAGACAGATCCGGATATTTGTACTATCCTGTGGTATTAGTAAATGCAGACAGGGCACTTGATGAAACTCGCACGGCGGGTAAGGACAAGGAGTGTCCGTCTGAATTTAATGCCTTAAAAGAGAGTGTAGACAGGGCCTATGAGGTCTATATGGCGTGCCGTACGCAGGAAGCGATTGATATGGCACAGGAAGCGATTAACAAAATTAAGGCCCTTTGCCAGGTGAAACCAAGAACTGAGGCAAAATCTAACCCGAAAGCTGAAGAGCCGATAGTTATCCTTGTATCTGAGCCGAAGGCTGAGGTTGAGAAGAAGATAATTGCTCTTGCGTCTGAACCGAAGATTGAAGAAAGGGTTATCATCATTGCCTTTGAGGACATACATTTCGATTTCGACAAGTCGACCCTTACCAAAGAAGCGCAGGTGATACTGAAAAGGAATATCAAGATTCTGAAAGGAAGCCCTAATGCCAAAGTTCGTATCGCAGGGTATACCTCTGCTTCCGGTACTAAAGCCTATAACCAAAAGTTGAGTGAAAGGAGGGCAAATGCTGTCAAAGAGTACCTTATAAAAGAAAACGTCGCAACACCTGACAGGCTTTCCGAAATCGGATATGGTGAAACAAAACCGGCGATGCATGAAGCAGCGCCGAAAGACATTTACTCAAAAGCTGCAAAGGCTAACATGAGAGTCCTTTTTGAGATCATTGTGAAATAGGAACACGAGGTCAAGGATCCGAACCCTTTGCCTTGGTTACATGTATTAACGTTGCAATCGTATGACTGCACATCTAAAGGCAGGAGGAGTGAAATGAAAAAGTTTATTTTTATGACAGTGTTAATGGTTTTTGGATTGGCCTTGTTTTCAGGCTGCGCCTCTATGACGGGAAGAACGGCAGGCGAACACATCGATGACTCAAGCATTACCACGCAAGTGAATGCGATAATCGTCAAAGACCCGGACGCCAAGTATTTGAAGATCGATGTGACGACAACACAGGGAAATGTTATTCTCGCTGGTTTTGTGAACAGCAGAGATACCGAAGCACGGCTTGTAGCAAAAATCGGGCAAACCAAGGGCGTGAAATCCGTTAAGAGCAACTTGAAGGTGGAAGATAAAAAATAAATGGAAAACTCTCAACGATTTTCATTGGGAAGTGAAGGGCATGACTGGAAAATCTAAGCAATGCGGGCTTCGCCCGAGAAGGAGGTGAAAAGGAAAAACATAAAGGTAAAGGTAAAGGCAAAGGTAAGGATAAAGATTAATAACCTATAAAGATGAAGGGAGGGTGGAAAAATGAAAATCCGGTTTATGAAACATATTTCATGGTGTCTTGTTTTTGCAATGTTTGTTCTTGGCATTGCCCCAAGGGTTGAGGCTGGCATTGCTCCTTCTGATGTAATAGCGCTTTCACAGGTTGACAGGGCGGCCGACATTGACAAGATACAGGCAGCGCTGGAAACAAAGATGGTCAGAGAAAGGCTAAAAAAACTGGGATACGCACAGGAAGAGATTAACAGCAAACTTGCCCAGCTTAGCGACCAGCAGATGCACAATCTGGCGCTCCAGATAGACGAGCTTAAGGTTGGAGGCGATGGCCTCGGTATAGTGATAGCTCTTCTTGTCATAGTGATACTTGTTGTTATTGTGCTACAGCTTATGGACCACAAGGTTGTGGTGACAAAATAAAAATGAGGCTGAAATTTTATTCTGTAAATAAGCAGGCATGGATTATCTCCATACCTGCTTATTTATTTATTGCTTATCTCACATTCTTACTGCATTCATGCGCTGCCTTTCTCTGGCTCATGCTCATTTTCCAGGCTCCCTCTGCGATGGCTGCGGACAGGGTCGGCGATGAATTTCTGACCGGTTATATTACCTCTATCCTTGAGCGGGATCTGCACTGGAAGAGAGACAGCTATATTTTGAAGATTGTCAACGGGGTTGCCACAATTACCCTATTTAAAGATGATCCAGTGCGACGGGAAGCAGCCGAAAAGCAGCTGCACACTATTGACGGCTTGCATAAGGTGGTGATTGTGGTGAAGCCTGCAGACACTTATAAACCGGAAGCGGTAAGCAGATTTTTGGGGATAACCGGTGAAGGGGAAGCCTTTCCAACGGGCAACCTGTTCCGGCCGCTCCTCGCTGACCCGAAGCAGACGCAGTTCTTTGTCAGCATCAACCGCTTTAAATCATCGGGTTTGCGATACACCATGGCGTCAGTCGGCTTCGGAGAGACCTTCGGCTTGTACAGGGTCTTCGGCAGCCGTAAAGGGGACGGTCTGCAACTGAGCGTGGAAGGCGCCATATTCGCCCAGTTCAACATGGACGCCACTTCCTACGATCTCATCAACGCGGATTACATTATCGGCATTCCTGCCACCTACCGGCATGGTGACAATTCGCTCCGCTTCCGCATTTATCACCAGAGCTCGCACTTGGGGGATGAATTCCTCCAGAGCGTGAATCCTCCGGAACGGGTCAATCTCAGCTACGAAGCCATTGAGCTTATCTATTCCCGCGAATGGCGCGGATGGCGAGTGTACGGCGGCGGTGAGTACATGATCCACAAAGAACCTGCTGATCTAAAACCGATGAGCGCCCACTGGGGGATAGAGTATCTCGGCAGCAAGCCGCTTGTGTGGAAAGGCAGGCTGGTTGGCGGTGTGGACATGAAGAGTTTCGAGGAACATAACTGGGCCATTGATACCAGCGTCAAGGCTGGCCTCGAGTTCGGTCATCCCAACCCAGGGCAGCGCCGCCTGCGCCTCATGGCCGAGTGGTACAAGGGGTTTGATCCACGCGGCCAGTTTTACAACAACAAGGTTGATTACTATGGCCTGGGGGTGTCGCTTGGATTCTGACGTAGTTACTATGTCATTGTTTCACCCATTTGGGGTTAGTTGAAATCTCAGCAATGCGGGCTTTGCCCGTCAAGGAGGTAGAAATGAGTAAAAGTATTTTCAGGGTGTTAGGACTGGTCGTCCTTCTCGGGGCGCTGTTTGTTTTAAGAGGGTCTAAAGAAGCGTTGGCGGAAGTGAGCGTCAACATCAACATCGGTCCCCCGCCGATCGTAGTAGTTGAGCCCCCAGGGGTGGTCATGATCCCCGGGTTACAGGTTTATTTCGTTCCCCAACTGGAATTTGACGTGTTCTTTTACAACGGGTATTGGTGGTCTCCGCGTGGGAGCCAGTGGTACCGTGCAAGGGCCTACAACGGGCCGTGGGGAGTTATAGATAAACGCTATGTCCCTGCCCCTGTACACCGCGTCCCAAAGGATTACCGGAACGTCTACGGGAAGGAAAAACACATCCCTTACGGGCAGTGGAAGCAGCAAGGGAAGCACCGGGAGAAAGAGGAACGCAAGGAGATGAAGGAGGACAAGAAGGAGAAAAAGAAGGGCAGAGGACACGGCAATAAAGAGAATTAGGCCGAAACCTAAAAAAATATAGATTCAGGCTATGCTTATTGTGCTTGTTGATTATGGCTTTTGGGCAGTGCAATTAAATCATTTCATGGTTGTTGTAGGGTATAACGGGGATGGCATCATTGTAAATTCAGGAAAAGACAAAGGCAAGTTCATACCTGAAGGGTCTTTTATAAAGACATGGGAAAAGACAAAATTCTGGACGTTGCTTATAAAAAAAGTGAATCATCCTTGATGAACCGTTAAGCCCTGGGGAGCACATAAACATCGGGGTTGCATACAAAAAAAAGGTGAAATCGCCGTAAACTTTAACATATGGGGAAAACCTGATAATCTCCAGAATGATTTGAAGGAGTCATTCCAGAAAGAGGTCTTTGCAGGGATAGGAAGGACAGTCACTTCACCGATTGAGGATGCAGTAAAAGGCATCAGAAGCCTCCTGCCGGGTAAGAAATGATTATAATTTTATGCTTTGCCCTCTCTAATGAACGCTAACACCGCCCTCTGGCAATTCTCCGCTGCGGTTTTTATGTCCCACTTATCCCTGTTCCTGTCCTCAACAATATTGCTTATTCCTCTTATTTCAAGCATCGGGATTCCATACATCGCACAGACATGAGCAACAGCAGCGCCCTCCATGTTCTCGCATATCGCATTGAATCTCTTCTCAAGTTCTTTTGCCCTTTTGTCTGTGCCGGTAACAGTAGATACAGTAACGAATGCGCCGGTTTCTATATTAGTCAAAAGTTGCCCGCCTCGGGCGGGTTCGCTCTCCTCGGCGAGTCGCCCGAGGCGACCTGAGGCGAAAGAGTTAAAAGTTAAAAGTTTAGACAATTTAAAAGCTTTTCTTATAAGACTTTTATTCAGCGGAAATTCATTGAAATATTTTTTCCTGCCCTTTTTAAGTAACGGAATACCCATTACATCTGTTTTATGAAAACCGTCTTTAAGCAACAGCCCTTCATCGCCGTATATCTCCTTGTCTGCAATCGCTATATCACCTGTTTTGAGCTTCGCCGAGGGATATGCGCCGCCTATGCCGAAATTAATAACGAGTGAAGGAGAAAATTTTTCTACCAGAAGAGTTACTGCGCGCGCGGCATTGGCCTTGCCTATTCCTGAAATAACAAGGACAACATCACAATTTCCAATTTTTCCTTTATAGAAATTTTCCGCGCCAGTTTTCTTAAGATTTCTTAAAATAATGCCGGCCTCTGCCTGCGTTGCCGATATAAGGCCTATGGATGATGGCTGCATATTGATGATTTTACCATCTATGCTTTTGAAAAAACAA
>QZJQ01000015.1 GCA_003599795.1 Nitrospiraceae bacterium | reverse complement strand
AAACTTTTGTCATCCCTGCTTTTGTCTTTGTTGTTGGCGGCTGCGCCGTCCCATGCCCAACTCGACCTTGAAAAGGAAGTGCTTATCATACCCGATACGCATAATGAAAAACCGTACATATGGAAGGTTTTGAGGAACCCCAAAGATTATGAATTTACTCTTCAATACGCTGATGCCGCAGCCGGAACAGAAACTGTTTTCAGCCTGGACCTTCGCTCAAAGGGAACAGCTAAGATAGAAGACCTTCACGTATTCATTGCCGATGAAGACCTGCATATATACAGACATGTGCGCCCCGTAATATCCGGTGACGGAAAATACAGATTCAATTTCAAAGCCCCGCAGGCAGGGAAGTACAGGTTTGAAGTAGTATTCAAAACGCAGGAGGGGTGGATAAACCTTAGTAAGGATATAAAAATCAAGGGCGATAAAAAGACTTCCGAACCTGAAGCCCAGGCCGGAGATGAGGACTACAGCGTGAAGGTTAAACTTATTCCCAAAAAAATATATTCTGAACATGTAGTGACAATAGTTTATGGAATAATGCATAAAGGCGCTCCCCTGAAAGGACTTGAGAAGATCGACGGTTTCGATATGCAGGTGGCTTCGTGGGACGAAGACCTGAAGGAATTCATCTACGCAACACCGCGTCAAAACCTTGGAGGCCACGATGTGGCAGTAAGCATAGTTTTCATGAGGCCCGGCAAACATGCCGTTTTCGGGGAATTCAAGCATAAGGGCGTTATCAGAAAGGTTGACCTCGTTGTGGACGTGCGGGAGGAGCCGAAGGAAAACGGCAGTTCCATTTGGGACATTAAACCGGCCTATTGAAATATACGATGCCGCCGGAAGCTTCATATTTCATTCATAATCTTCTGTTATTCTCCTTAAAAGAAACAAGACGAGAGGAGGTGAGTTTATGAGGTGGGGTGTATTAACGGCATGGGTTATTATTATTGCACTGGCTCTTGCATCGGGCTCTGCTTTAGCGTCAGCCCAGACCGTACAGAAAGACGAATCTCTGAGGATGGGGGAGAAAAGGCCCACGCTTGATCCAAACATCTTTTCCGATAACGCTAAGATAAAAAAGGCATATCAGATTGCGAAAGAGATTCCATGGGTTCTTGACAGCATATACTGTTTTTGCTATTGCAAGGAGTCTCCGGCATTCAAACACAAGAGCCTTTTAAGCTGCTATGTTGACAACCATGCGGCAATGTGAGACATTTGTATCGGGGAGGCCCTGCGGGCTTCCGAGCTTTACAAAAAAGGTTATCCGGTAAAAAAGATAAAAGAGATAGTTGAAAAGGAATACAAGAGATAGGAGGGAAAAATGAAAAGATTGGCTGTATTAACAATAATACTGCTCTTAACAGCAGGAATCGCATACGCAAAAGACTATGAGGTAAAGAAAAAGGCAGGGGATTATGATGTCACGGTAAAAATTGACAAAAACCCGCCAGTTGTCGGTGATAACAATATAACTATTGACATTAAAGACGCATCAGGTAAGAATGTAACTAATGCGGCAGTAAGGGTTGAATACTCTATGCCTGCAATGCCGGGCATGCCTGCAATGAATTACAAGACAGACACTGAGCTTAAAGGCAAAGAATATAAGGGAAAGATGAACCTTTCTATGTCAGGCGCCTGGAATATTGCCGTAAAGATAACCAGCGGCGGAAAGACAACAACAGTAAAATTCAATGTGGATGCGCACTAAGAAATTAGGATACAGGATGCAGGATTCAGGATACAGGCAAAAAAATTATCGTGCATCATGCATCTTGTATCTTGCATCGTTGCTGCTGTTCGCTAACAATGCCTTTGCCGAGGAACTAAAACTTCAGCCCCTGATAGACGAGGCGCTTAAGAACAATCACGAACTCATCGCATCAGGATTAAAGGTATCCACTTCAAAATATAAGATACCTCAGGCGGGAAGCCTTCCCGACCCGATGTTTATGTTCGGTTATCAGAATGAAGGCTATGACAGGACTAACTACGGAAAATCCCCTGACGCCCAATGGATGTATTCTGCGTCGCAGACATTCCTGTTCCCGGGAAAACTTTCATTAAAAGAAGAAATGGCAACAAGAGATTCCGAAAGCCTGAAGGCATTGTATGAATCCGCAAAGCTTGCCACCATAGCAAGGATAAAAGAACTCTACTACGACCTGTTCCTTACTCATAAAAATATCAGCCTCATACGCGATAAGACTGCGCTCTTTTCAAGAATAGAAGACGCTGCCATTGCCAGATATTCGTCAGGCATGGCGCCCCAGCAGGAAGTGTTAATGGCTCAGACAGAAAAATACATGCTCCTTGAAAAAGAGGAAATGCTGAAGCAAAAACTTCAATTCATAGAAGGGATGCTGAACACGGCTGTCGGAAGAGATGTCAATTCTCCTCTCGGCATTCCGGTTGAGCCTGCTCAGACTTCATACATCTATAATATTGACGAGCTTATTAAGATGTCGCACTCAAATTCTCCATTGATAAAATCCAGAGAAAAAATGATAGCCGCTGCAAAGACAAAGGTTAACATGGCTGAGAAAGAATATTATCCTGATTTTACCATTGCAGGTTCGGTCTTTGAGCGCAGGGGAGAATTTAAAGACATGTGGAGTCTCACAACCACAATCAATATACCTATTTTTTATAAAACAAAACAGAAGATGGCTGTGCTTGAGGCAGAATCCGCCCTTTCAGAGGCAAAGCATGAACTTGAGGCGGTAAAGTTAATGCTGTCTTCCAATATAAGAGAAAACCACTCTATGATTAAGGCGGCGGAAAAATTAACAGACCTTTACAGAAACGGCCTTATACCCAAGGCGTATCAGGATTTTGAACTCGCAATTTCCGGATATGTGACAGGAAAAGTAGAGGCCATAACTGTCATAACAAGGCTTAAATCACTTATTGACTATGAGCTTTTATACTGGGGGCAATTCATAGAAAGGGAAAAAGCAGTTACACGGCTTGAGGCGATAACGGCAGTCTGCAATCAGCACTCAGCCCGGCCTGCTCTTCAGAATAAAATTGAGGCGAGCGTCAATCAGGGAGAAAAAGAAAAATGAAAAAAAGAAATCTCATAATCATCATCGGCATTATTTTAACGGCAGGATTAATATTTTATATTTCAAAATCCGGTTTTCTGAAAAGCTCCGCAAAAAGCAAACCTCAGGCATCTGTGCAAACAGCGGCTCCTGCACATCAGGGACATACTACAGAGAGCAAAGAGACTCAGGCTCAGGTTGAAACCAAGCAGGCAGCCCAGGCGGAAGAGACTCCGACAGTTGAGATCCCTCTTGAAAAGCAACAGCTGATAGGCGTAAAAACAGTTGCCGCGTCTGTGAAGCCGCTGCAGAAAATTATAAGGACCGTGGGCCGCATTGAATATGATGAGAGAAGGATTGCGACTGTCAATACAAAATTTGAAGGCTGGATTGAAAAGCTCCATGTTGACTATACGGGCAGGTACGTCAAAAAAGGCGAGCCTCTGGCAGAGATCTACAGCCCCGAGCTTGTCGCCACGCAGCAGGAATTTTTAAATGTAATCAAATGGTCAAAACCCGGCGCAGACAAAGACAGCGCCGTGGGCAAAATGCTTTCAAAGGACGCCGAGGCAATAATTGAGGCTGCAAAACAGAGGCTAAGGTTATGGGATATAAATGACGCACAGATTAAAAAAATTGAAGAGTCAGGAAAACCGATAAGAACATTAACAATATTCAGCCCTGCAAACGGCTATGTTGTGCAGAAAACAGCCCTGCAGGGAATGCGTGTAATGCCCGGAGAAAAGCTATTTGATATTGCCGACCTTTCCACAGTCTGGATAGTGTCAGATATATACGAATATGAAGTGCATCTGATGAAAACAGGGCAGACCGCAAAGATAAGCCTTAGTTATTTCCCGGGCAGGGAATTTTCATCAACCATTGACTATATATACCCTTCCCTTGCAGGCGAAACAAGAACAGCAAAGGTAAGGTTCACAATAGCAAACCCTGGCGGGCAGCTCAAACCTCAGATGTTCACCAACGTGGAAGTAAAGATCAATTTAGGCAGTAAGCTCGTTATACCTGAAAGCGCTGTGATTGATACCGGAATAAGGCAGATAGTTTACGTTGATAAAGGAGAAGGGTATTTTGAGCCGAGAGAGGTAATGCCGGGGCTTAAGGCAGAGGGCCTGGTGGAAATTCTTAAAGGGATAAAGTCAGGAGAGAAAGTAGCGTCTTCCGGCAACTTCCTGATTGACTCAGAGGCGCAATTAAAAGGGATAAAGCCACTTGCAGGGCATAAACACTAAGCAGATACAAGATGCAGGATGCAAGATACAGGACAGAAAAATATCGTGAATCATGCATCGTGAATCATGCACCATCTAAAAAACAATGATTGCTAAAATAATAGAGCTAAGCGCAAGAAACAAGTTCATCATCTTCCTGCTGGTATTTTTCCTCTTAGCATGGGGATACTGGGCGCTTAAGAATACTCCATTGGATGCGATACCAGACTTAAGCGACACTCAGGTAATCATCTATACAGAGTGGCCCGGAAGAAGCCCTGACCTTGTTGAAGACCAGATAACTTATCCGATAACATCAACGCTCCTTGCAGCGCCAAAGGTTCAGGTTGTAAGAGGGTTCTCATATCTTGGAAGCTCGTTTATCTATGTCATCTTTGAAGAAGGGACAGATATCTACTGGGCGCGAAGCAGAGTGCTTGAATACCTTCAGTCAGTAAAAAACAAAATCCCCGCTGAAGTCAATCCTGTTTTGGGGCCTGACGCAACAAGCGTTGGCTGGGGATTCTCTTATGCTGTTGTTGACGAGACAGGCAGGCACGACCTCTCCGAACTTCGCTCTGTGCAGGACTACAACATAAAACTGGCCCTTGAGGGCGTGCCCGGCGTTTCTCAGGTGGCAAGCATTGGCGGGTTCGTAAAGCAGTATCAGATAACAATAGACCCTAACAAGCTCCTTGCATATAACCTTCCGATAACAACAGTGATGGACGCAATAAGGAAAAGCAATAAAGATGTGGAAGGCAGGGTTCTTGAATTCTCAGGCATTGAATATATGTTACGGGGAAGAGGCTATATCAAAACGCTTGACGACCTCAAAAATATTCCTGTTGGCACAGGCGGCGCAGGAACGCCTGTATTCCTGAGAGATATAGCGAACATACAGCTCGGGCCTGAGATACGAAGAGGGCTTGCAGAGCTTGACGGAAAAGGCGAGGTAGCAGGAGGCATTGTAGTTATAAGATTCGGCGAGAATGTCCTCAGTGTCATAGACAGGGTTAAAGAAAGGATTAAGAATGATATTGAGCCGAGCCTTCCGAAGGGAATGAAGATTATCACAACCTATGACAGGAGCGATCTTATACACCGCTCCATTGACACACTTAAAGAAGAGATAATAAAGCTCTCTATAGCAGTCAGCGTCGTATGCATAGTATTTTTATTCCATCTTCCAAGCGCGCTCGTTGTCATACTCACCCTGCCTATTGCAATAATCATCTCATTTATATGCATGTATTATCTCGGCGTCACATCAAATATCATGAGCTTGAGCGGCATTGCAATTGCAATCGGCGCAATGGTAGACGCTTCAATAATAATGGTTGAAAATGCGCATAAAAAACTGGAAGACTGGTACTGTGACAGCAAGAAACAGAAAGAATGCACACGGGTTGACATAATCATTGATGCCGCGAAGGAGGTAGGCCCTTCGCTTTTCTTTGCCCTACTTGTAATCACCGTAGGATTTCTGCCTGTATTCACCTTGCAGGCTCAGGCAGGAAGATTATTCAAACCACTGGCATACACAAAGACCTTTGCAATGCTTTTCTCGTCCTTCCTTGCGATTACGTTGACGCCTGTGTTGATGACGCTTTTTATAAGGGGGAAAATTCGTCCTGAGGATAAGAATCCCGTAAGTATTGTGCTTCATAAGATATATGAGCCTGTCGCAGCCCTTGCGCTCAGATTCAAAAAGAGCGTTATTGTCATTGCAATAATCATCATGGCTATTACTGTTTATCCATTTATAAAACTCGGCTCGGAATTCATGCCTCCTCTTTATGAGGGGACATTGTTTTATATGCCTGTTACAGTGCCTGCAGCTTCAATAACTGAAGTGTCAAAACTCCTTCAATTGCAGGATAAGATTCTGAAGAAGATTCCCGAAGTTGAGCAGGTATTTGGAAAGGCAGGACGAGCGGAAACAGCAACAGACCCTGCTCCTCTTGAGATGTTTGAAACAGTTATAAATCTCAAGCCTGAACATGAATGGCGAAAAGGAATGACAGTTGAAGGGTTAAAAAATGAGATGAACGACGCATTGAGCATACCCGGAGTAGCAAACTCCTTTACTATGCCGATAAAAGCCCGTATTGACATGCTTTCTACAGGCATAAGAACACCAGTAGGAATCAAGGTTTTAGGCCCAAAGCTTGAGGAAATAGAGAAACTCGGACTGGAGTTGGAGAACCTCATTAAAGATATTCCCGGCACAAGAAGCGTTTATGCGGAAAGAGTGACAACAGGATATTTTCTGGACTTCAATATCAAGCGCGAAGAAGCCGCAAGATACGGGATAAATGTTGATGACATTCAGGAGGTAGTGCAGACTGCAGTCGGCGGCATGAACCTGACAATCACTGTTGAAGGCAGGGAACGCTACCCTGTGAATGTCCGCTATTCAAGGGAATTGAGAAATGACATTGATAAACTCAAAAGGGTTCTCGTGCCTGTTATGAATCAGCCTTCAGCATCCACCGGCCAGACAGGTATGGGAGCATCGCAGCCCTCATCCATGAAAACACTTCAGGTTCCATTAGGCGAGCTTGTTGACATAAAGATTGTAAAAGGCCCCACACAGATAAAGAGTGAAGAAGGGCTTTTGACCGCCTATGTGTATATAGATTTTACCGGAAGGGATATCGGAAGTTATGTAAATGAGGCAAAACAAAAAGTATCATCGCTAAAATTGCCTGAAGGCTATCGCCTTGAATGGAGCGGTGAATACGAGCACCTTGTAAAAACACATGAAAGGCTCAAGCTTGTCATCCCCCTCACAGCGCTGATAATTTTTGTGCTTATATACCTGAACACAAAATCAGTGACCAAAACATTTATAGTGCTTCTTGCGGTTCCCTTCTCATTAGTTGGCTCATTCTGGCTCCTTTATTTTTTAAATTACAACATGAGCATTGCGGTATGGGTGGGCATTATTGCCTTAGCAGGGCTTGATGCAGAGACAGGCGTTGTCATGCTTCTGTATCTTGAACTCGCATATGAAAGATGGAAAAAAGAAGGGAAACTGAATTCCATTGCTGATTTAAAAGAAGCGGTCATGTACGGCGCAGTAAAAAGAATCCGTCCGAAGATAATGACTGTGAGCGTAATACTTGCAGGCCTTATCCCCATAATGTTCAGCCACGGAACAGGCGCAGATGTCATGAAACGCATTGCGGCCCCTATGGTGGGCGGAGTAATCACCTCCACAATCCTTGAATTAATTATCTATCCGGCGATCTATATGCTGTGGAAGGGAAGAGAGTTTAAGAAGCAGACATAAAATTGCCATGCTACCTGCCGTTGCAGTCCGAAGATTTAAAAGCATTGGAATGGAACTTATACGGCCATCCAATATATAAATCAAATGCGACAGAAAAGCCCGCTTATTCTTTCCGTATCTTCGGCCTTTTGTTCACATCAAGCACTTTTTTGCGTAATCTTATGGACTGGGGCGTAACCTCAACAAGCTCATCATCCTTGATAAACTCAATCGCTTGTTCAAGACTCATAAGGCGGGGAGGAATAAGCTGAAGCGCCTCATCAGCATTTGAAGCCCTGATATTGGTGAGTTTCTTTTCCTTGATAACATTCACGTCAAGGTCATTGTCGCGCGAGTTCTCGCCGATAATCATGCCTTCATAAACAGCAGTGTTTTCCTTGATAAAGAGAACTCCGCGCGGCTGGAGATGGAACAACGCATAGATTGTGGATTTCCCTGCCCTGTCTGAAACGAGAGCGCCGGTCTGTCTCTTTGTGATTACACCCTGCCACGGCTCGTATCCGTCAAAAAGGTGATTTAGAAGCCCTGTTCCCCTGGTGTCCGTGAGGAACTGCGACCTGAAACCTATAAGCCCGCGCGAGGGTATCCTGAACTCAAGCCTTACCCTTCCGTAGCCGTTGTTCTGCATCTTCTGCATCTTTCCGCGTCTCATGCCGACCTGCTGGGTTACTACCCCGACATATTCCTCAGGCACATCTATGACAAGTATCTCCATAGGCTCATGGACAACACCCTTAATCGTTTTTGTAATTGTCTCAGGCATAGAGACTGCGAGTTCATATCCCTCTCTTCTCATCATCTCAATGATGATAGCGAGCTGGAGTTCTCCCCTTCCCATGACTGTAAAGGAATCGGTTCCTGAAAAATCAACTCTTATGGCCACGTTGTATAGAAGCTCTTTTTCGAGCCTGTCACGAAGATTTCTTGATGTAACATAGTTGCCTTCCTTTCCCGCAAAAGGAGATGTGTTGACCTGAAAGACTATAGAGATGGTAGGCTCATCAACAGTAATACGCGGCAGCGGCAGCGGTGTTTCAGCGCTTGTTATTGTATCTCCGATGGTTATTCCCTCTATACCCGAAAGCGATACGATGTCTCCTGCCCGGGCCTCTTTAGCTGCAATACGCTCAAGCCCCTGAAACGTGTAAAGAGATGTAACCTTTGTCTTTGTCAGCTCATTATCTCCCTTTACCATTGCTACCATATCACCTGTTTTCACGGCCCCTGAAAATATTCTGCCTATCGCAAGCCTGCCTACATAATCGTCATAGTCAATGTTAGTTACAAGAAGCTGCAGAATATCGCTTCCGCTGTCCTTGGGAGCAGGGATTGTGTTCAGGATGGTTTCAAAAAGAGGCTTAAGGTCTGCCGCCTCATCAGACTCGTTAATTTTTGCAGTGCCTTTCTTGGCATTTGTATACAGCACAGGAAATTCAAGCTGCTCTTCGGTTGCATCAAGATCTATAAAGAGATCATAGACTTCGTTCATTACCTCCTGAATCCTGGCGTCTGCCCTGTCTATTTTATTGACGACAAGTATCGGAGGAAGCCCGAGTTCAAGCGCTTTTTTAAGAACAAAACGCGTCTGCGGAAGAGGCCCTTCGGATGCGTCCACAAGAAGCAGCACACCATCAACCATTTTTAGCGTTCGCTCAACTTCTCCGCCAAAATCCGCATGGCCCGGAGTGTCAACTATATTTATCTTAACGCCGTTATACTCAACTGCCGCGTTTTTTGCCATGATTGTGATTCCGCGCTCGCGCTCAAGGTCAATAGAGTCCATAACTCGTTCCTGTATTTTTTCGGAAGCGCGAAAAATTCCGGCCTGCCTCAGCATGCCGTCCACAAGCGTGGTCTTGCCGTGGTCCACATGGGCGATAATGGCAATATTTCTTATGTTCTCACGTCTAATACTCATTTAACTCTCCATTGAATTTTCTTGGGTTGCTGCAGGGAAAGGGCCTCCGGCAATACAACGCAGGTTTTTATTATAACTGAATCAGCGCAGCAAAAGATAGCGGAAAGGGCTGCAAGCTTGCAACAGAAAAGCCCCCCGAGCATCCCGGAGGGCTTAGTTTAACAGGACAAATGCTAATCAATCTTTATCCTTGCCCCTGCCTTTACCCTTGCCCTTCCCTTTGCCGTGGCCTGCGGCGTCTGAAGGCAATTTGTTTTTCTTCAATTCATGAAACTCCTTTGAACCGGGCTTTATGCCGAGATTCTTGGCTATGACACCCCAGCCTTTTCTCTTGTTTGCTTTATACTCCTTTAGCACAACATCTACGGGCTTCTTGGTAATTTCAGCAATGCGGAAACACATATAAGCATCGCCGGGCCTGTCAACGCTCCTGATTATTGTCTCTACCTGCAAAGCCGGCGCGCCAAAGTAAACGCTAAGCCTTCCCTGAAAGTCAGCCATATTTGCATCAGCTTGCACATCCATGCTTGTGATAAGGCTGCTGAACTCGCTGTCGGCTGAAGCCTGCGCTGCGGCAGAGAAAAGAGCAACTGCCATAATCAATGCAATACATAGAATTTTCATTTCATTCCTCCCAAGCTTTTTCAAAAAGTATATCAAAATATCGTAACTTTTTCATTAGATGTTTCATGCTTGCCGGAGTAATAAAAAATAATGTGATATATTTCAAAAGTGCCAATTTTTTTAAAAAAAAATGTTACACTACCGCTAATATGGGAAGGGCAAGAATTCTTCTCGTGGAAGACAGCAGAACCCAGGCAGAAACCGCTAAGGATTTCCTGGAGAAAAACGGCTATGAGGTTATACTGGCTGGAAACGGTAAAACCGCCATTAAGGCAGTAAAGACCGCCCCTGTTGACATCATACTGTTAGACCTCGTCTTACCGGACATGAATGGCAATGAAGTCTGTCGCTGGCTAAAACTGAATGAGGACACTAAAGGTATTCCCATAATCATGCTTACAGTCAAGGGTGAAGTGACAGACAAAGTAGCAGGATTGGAAGCCGGAGCTGATGATTATCTTCCAAAACCGTATGACAATGTGGAACTTAACGCAAGGATATACGCATGTCTGAGAACAAAGGCCTTGCAGGATGAATTAAGACAAAAAAACCTGCAACTTGAATGCCTGTTAAAAAAGGTTGAGATTATGGCAGTCACGGACCAGCTTACGGGAATCTACAACAGAAGGCAGGTGGAAACTGTCCTGGAGAAAGAATTCAAAACAGCAATAAGATATAAGACCCCTCTCAGCTGCATGATGATAGACATAGATCACTTTAAAGCTGTCAATGATGCTTTCGGCCATCATATCGGAGATGCCGTACTTAAAGAGATAACAAAGGTTATAGCAGAAACCGCAAGGGAAGCAGACACTGTTGCGAGATGGGGAGGCGAAGAATTCATTGTAATTTTACCGCAGACAAAAAAAGAAGAAGCCATGCAAGCTGCTTCAAGAATGCTCAAGGCAATCTCAGAGCATAATTTTCAGGATATTCCTAATGAACGGCTTACTGTCAGCATCGGCGTTACGAGCATACCGCATCTTTCCTTAGACATAGATAGTGAAGAGAAACTGATTCAGGCTGCTGACTGCGCCCTTTATGACGCAAAGAAAAAGGGGCGCAACAGGATAGAAAGCGCCTGAAGCTAAAACAATGTACCTGAACGGACTCTGTTTTATCACCGGCAAAAAAGAATCCCGCCTGACGCTGAAAGAAATCGCCACTTTAGCTCTTAATGCCGGCATCAGATGTGTACAATACAGGGGAAAAAACAAATCGCGCGGGGACACTTACAGAGAGGCATTGATGTTAAGAAAACTGACTAATGCATTCAATGCCGTATTTATAGTGAACGATTACATAGACATCGCCCTTGCAGTAAATGCAGACGGCGTTCATCTGGGACAGGAGGACTTGCCCTTAAGAGAGGCGCGCAAGATACTCGGCAAAAAAATAATAGGCATATCTACTCACAGCATTGAGCAGGCAATTGAGGCAGAACAGGGAGGAGCAAGCTATATAGGCTTCGGACCGATATTTCACACTGCTACCAAGGATGCAGGCAAACCAAAGGGCATCAAGGCTTTGAGGGAAATCAAAAAAAATATAAAAATCCCGGTTGTCGCGATAGGCGGGATTAACGCCGCAAACCTTGAATCTGTTATTGCTTCAGGCGCTGATGCAGTCGCTGTTTCATCCGCAATCATTCAAGGCGAGATAGCTGATAACATAATCCGCTTTTTAACTATCCTAAAAAAATAGCCTTCAAAAAGCGACTCCCCAAAAAAAATACTTGACAGGACAATCCGGCATGTGTTATTAATATTGATAATTATTATCATTTATTGGTTAAAACAATGAGCAGCGAAAAGGCGAAAAATATTTTTACGGATTACCTGTCCAAGAAGGGGCTAAGGAATACATGGCAAAGGCTGAGTATCCTTGATACATTTCTCTCTTCGGGCGGGCATATCACCGCGGATGAACTATATAATGCGGTGAAAAGAAAACACTCTGACATAGGTTCTGCCACGGTTCACCGTAATCTGAAATTAATGTCCGAGTGCGGGGTGGCTGACGAAATAAAGATAGGCAATAAAAAAACAAGATACGAGCAAAAATACGGGCACGGACATCACGATCATCTTATCTGTACTAAATGCGGCAAATTCATAGAAGTTCATAATGATAAGATTGAAAGGCTTCAGGAGAAGCTTGCCGAGGCTAATGACTTTATACCGCAGAGGCATAAATTAGAGATATACGGCTTGTGTAAAAAATGTAAATAATTTTTTTAGCTATTAGATGATAATGAATATCAATATTATATATTGGGGTTTGGCCGCGGCGAAGCGCCAACAGCTCTTATTTTGAACAGTTGGACTTATCGTGAAACTAATGATGAAAATGGAGGTCAGAAAATGAAAAGGATAGCGGTTATGATGTTAGGCTTAGCGTTAGTATTGATATCAGCCGGGGCTTATGCTGAGAGTACAGGTTACAGTGCACATTTAAAGCCTATAATTGACGCAAAGTGCTCGAGCTGCCATGGTGCCGAAGCGCCTGAACTTCCGGAGTTCAAAAAGGACAAGAAAAAACACATTGAGATGCTGAGGGGGCCTAAAATGGACAGTTATCTTCACCTTATTGGTTTTGTCGGATGGCCGGATACCGGCGCTGTAATGAGAAGGCTTGATGACGGCATGAACACGAAGGACGGCAAGCCGGGAAACATGTATCAGTATTTAGGCTCCACAGAAGAAGAGAGACAGCAAAACCTCAGGATCTTTAAGGAGTGGATAGGAAACTGGACATTAAAGAGATGGAAGGATATCACAAAAGAAGAGCTTGACGGAATAAAAGCCAAGTACTAATCCATTGGCGGGCAGGCGATTAGAGCCTGCCCTGATTTTTGGCTATTAGATGATAATGAATATCAATATTAAAAGGAGTCAACATGTGCGTGGCATTGGTCGGAGGAATGGACAGGCTTGAGAGAAATTATATCACCGAAGCGGCGAAACTCGGGATTGATCTCAGGGTATTTACCAAACCCGAAACAGAAATGGCATTCAAGATCAGGAATGTGGATGCGCTGGTAATCTTTACCAACAAGGTATCCCATAAGGCAAAAAGGGAAGCAATGAATGTAGCCAAGGCGAAGAATATTCCTGTCTTTATGCATCACTCATGCGGAATATGCACCCTGCGGGATTGCTTGAGTTGTCTGAAAAATACAAACAAAGGAGAGAAGAATGTTTAGAAGGATGATTTTTGTTTTGGTTATGATGCTTGTTGTGTCCGGCGTTTCTGCGGTGCAGGCAGGGGAAGGCGACGCAATATTGAAAATCTTATTGAAGAAGGGGGTTATCACAGAACAGGAATATAAAGCAATTAAAGAAGAGTTGAAAGCAGAGCCTCAAAAGACGCAGTTAAAAGAAGAGATAAAAAAAGAGGTAATGGATGAGGTAGCAAAAAAAAATGAAGAAGCCAAGAAGAATGATGAAGGGCTTCATGAATGGACAAAGCGGATAAAGCTTTCCGGACTATTAGAGGGAGAATACCGCTGGAAAAAATACAGGGATATTTCCGACAAGAATTCTGATTCAACATCAGACCTCTACATAAGGAGGCTTGAACTGGGTCTTGACGCAGAGCTGACGGACTGGATAAAGGCGAATACTGTCTTGAATTCTGAGTGGATTGGGGACAGCGTTAACAATGGTGACGAAAAAATTACCGCTGATCAGGCGACCATTACTTTGCAAAAGGAGGACTTCCCACTTTATCTCGTTCTCGGAAAAAGGCCGCAGCCCTTCGGTGTTTTTGAAAATCACCTTGTGACCGACCCAATGACACAGGATGCATATGAGACCAAAAAAGTGGGAATTACAGCCGGCTTTACGGGCCCTCTTGATCTCGATGTATCAGCTACTGTTTACAAAGGTGAGGAGCAGATGGATCACCTTGTGGCTTCAGGGTTGTTTGAAGTAACCAGAGACGGCGCAACCGGCAATGATGTGGGTTCTTATATCCTGTCAGCCTCAGTATCTCCCGTGAAAGATCATCTTAATTTTTTCCTCAGCTATCTCTCGGAGCCCGGAAGGGGAAGCAGGAATGATACGGCAAGTTTAGGCATCAGTGCCGGCATTCCCGGACTGAAGAATCTCAGGCTTGATAGCGAATACATGAAGGCACTTAAAAGAGAGCGGTATTTAGGATTTAATGAGGCGTTTAAGGAAGGCGTGTTCTCCTTAACAGGGTCTTATGTATTTAACACAAGGGAAAGACACGAGAAAATAGGCGGCGCAGAGTTGAAAGAACAAAAAGCCCATGTGAGCGAAGAACCCATAGAACTGGCTTTACGTTTTGAGCATTTTGACGACGATGGATTGGCTGAAAAGACTTCTTCATGGTCTGCTGAGAATAGATATAGCGCAGGAGCGAGGTATTCGTTCTATCACGACGAAAAGAAAGATGTTACAGCGTATGTAGGCACCGAGTTCAGGTACACGAATTACAGGCTTCATAGTAGCGTGGTGAATACAAGGGCTGATAATAACAAGGAGTTGTTCCTGAAACTCGGACTGAGCTTCTAAAAATATGATATGACAGAAACACACAAAAAAGGAGGGCATAGCGCTATGGCGCCGCTTGGACTATTAAGCATAGGTGAACAGGCTGAGATTGTAGAGATAAGAGGACAAAAAGGCTGCGCTCATGGAAGCAGCAAGAATCAATTGTGCCATGCGGAAGATATGGGGCTGCGCGTTGGCAAGACAATTGAAATGTTAAACAACGAGGGCCGCGGCCCGATTCTTTTAAAAGTAGATGAATCAAGGATTGCCATAGGTCGCGGTATGGCAATGAAGATAATGGTGAGGAGGAAAAAGTAATGAATTTGGCGATGTTGAAACCCGGAGAACGGGGGAAAATAACAAGCATGGGGGCAATAGGCTCATTAAAGAGACGGCTTATGGACATGGGAGTGCTTGTGGGAGAAGATATAAAAGTAGAAAAGATAGCGCCTCTCGGCGATCCCATTGAAGTGACTATTAAGAATTACAATCTATCTTTGCGGAAGAAAGAGGCGCAGGGTATAGAGGTGGAGGTGATCTCATGATGCAGGATACAGGATACAAGATTCAAGATAAAGACATGCATCATGCATCCGGCATCATGCATCAGAGAACTATTACAGTTGCTGTTGCAGGCAACCCGAATTCAGGCAAGTCAACTCTAATAAACGCAATTGCAGGCACAAGGCTGTATGTCGGCAACTGGCCGGGCGTTACAGTGGAAAAGAAATCTGCTTTATTTGAATACGAAGGAACAAATATCAAACTGGTTGATCTTCCCGGCACATACAGCCTCAGCCCTTATACGCAGGAAGAAATCATAGCGAGGGACTACCTCGTGCATGAAAAGCCTGATGCGATTATTAATGTGGTTGATGCAACAAACCTTGAGAGAAATCTGTATCTGACAGTACAGCTATTGGAACTCGGCATCCCTGTTGTGATGGCCTTGAATATCCATGACGAGGCAGTAAGCAAGGGTTATAAAATTGACATAAAGATTATGGAAGATGCGCTCGGCATTAAAGTCATTCCAACAGTAGCCACAAAAAAAATAGGCTTAAATGAATTGTTAAGGGCGGTCACGGATACGTCAGGGCATCATCCGAAGAAGCTCAATTACGGCAGCGATATTGAAGCCGCCGCATCGGCGGTAGAGAAGCAGATAAAAAACAGCTACCCGCAGCTTTTGAAAAAATATCCGTTGAGATGGCTTATCTTCAAACTTATGGAGGAAGACAGCCATGTGATGGAAGAGATTAATGTTGGCGACAAATCTTTTATAGAGGAAGCGACAAAACATCTCAAAAAGGCGCATGGCAATGATGTTGAATCCATCATGGCCGACGAAAGGTATGCATTGGCATCCGGGCTTACCCATGAAGTCTTAAAAAAGCCTGAATTCAGAAAAATGGAGATGACAGAGAAAATTGATAAAATCGTTTTGAACAGATTTCTGGGCATCCCCATTTTCCTTGCCGCCATGTGGGTTGTATTCAAGCTCACCTTCGATTTTTCCGCTCCATTTGCCGATTGGATAGACGCCATGACAACGGGACCATTTAAGAGATGGGCAGAGGCAATCCTCGGTTTTATCCATGCGCCTGAATGGACAGTGTCGCTTGCAACCGATGGGGTTATTGCAGGGGTTGGATTTGTCATAGTGTTTGTCCCTGTGATTTTTGCCATGATGTTCTTCATCACCTTTCTTGAGGGAAGCGGGTATATGGCAAGGGCTGCGTTTGTTATGGACAGGGCCATGCATGCAATCGGGCTGCACGGTAAATCATTCATCCCCATGCTTTTAGGATTCGGGTGCAATGTGCCTGCTGTCTATGCGACAAGGGTGCTTGAAAATCCGAGGGACAAGGCGCTCACATCGTTGCTCATACCGCTCATGTCCTGCGGTGCAAGGCTTCCTGTTTATGTAGTCTTTATTGGAGCTTTTTTCACTGCCTATGCGGGAACTGTTCTATGGTCCTTGTATGTAATGGGAATCGCGCTTGCGGTATTAATGGGTATTATATTCAAAAGAACTCTCTTTAAAGGCGAATCTCCAATGTTCATAATGGAACTTCCTCCATACAGAATGCCTTCGTTCAGAAGCCTCATGATCCATACGTGGGAAAAAGGAAAACACTTTCTCATAAAAGCAGGAACATATATACTTGCGGTCTCTATACTTGTATGGTTTCTCCTGAACCTGCCGTGGGGCGTTGAAAATAAGAAGGACTCTTATCTCGGCAAAATGGGGCAGGTTATTGCTCCGGTGTTAGAGCCTGTCGGATTTGGAAACTGGGAGGCTGCCTCGTCACTTGTCTCCGGATTAATTGCCAAAGAAATAGTAGTCGGAACAATGGGCGAAATATATGTGCAAAAAAAAGATGAGAAGAAAGAGCAGCCGGCATTAACGGATGATCTGAAAGAGATGGGAACATCCTTTGCAAGCGCTGTTAGGGATTCCGCGTCAAATGTGATTTCCACTTTCGGAATATCGAGCCTGAGCAGCGAGGAATCTGCTGAAGAAAAGGAAGAGCGCTCTCCTCTCAGGGATGTAATAAAGAGCAAATTTACACCGCTTTCCGCTTATGCCTTTATTGCCTTTGTCCTGCTCTACATGCCTTGCGTTGTTGTTGCAATAGCAATGAGGCAAGAGTTCGGCACTTGGAAGTGGTTCGGGATTGCCTTTGCGTATCAGATGGCCCTTGCGTGGATAGTGGCTTTTACGATTTATCAGGGAGGAAAATTAATAGGATTAGGATGAGATTAATGCAACGGGTGGCTTCCTTTCGCAAAATTAATTAGTCGTTTGTACATGAGACATGGGAAAAAGACCACAATGTTTTCACATACAAAGCTGAGGGGCAGTCGTTACTTTGCCCCCGGTGACAGCAATTTTGTCTCAAGTCAACCACCAGTTGCATTATTAACGACAAAGAGGAGGCCTAAAATGGGATTAGTTGATATTATCTTGATGATTGTTATAATTGCCGGAGCAGTGTATCTTCTGTACCGCTCGCTGTGGAAGAAAAAGGGGCATTGCCCTGGATGCGATTCTGAGACATGCAAGCCGGAGAAGAAATATAATCCAAAAGATTGTTAAAATGAGAAATGGCGACATTGACATTAGGCTTGGCGCAGAAAAACCATACGCTGTACAAATGGGCTTCGGCATTAGCTCTGATTACCATTTTTTACAACATCCTCGAAGGAATCATCTCTATCTACTTTGGGCTTGAGGATGAAACCGTTGCCCTCTTCGGCTTCGGTCTGGATTCCTTCATTGAGGTAATCTCAGGCATCGGGATATGGCACATGGTTAGAAGGTTGAGACAAAACAGCAACGAGAATCCCGATATATTTGAAAGGCAGGCGCTGAGGATTACAGGAGCGGCATTTTATCTTCTCACTACTGGATTAATAGTTACATCAGCTGTAAATCTATATCAGGGACATAAGCCTGAAACAACTTTATGGGGCATCATAATATCAAGCGTCTCAATTCTGACTATGTGGGCCTTAATCCATTATAAGACTAAAGTCGGCAGACAGCTTAATTCCCATGCGATACTGGCAGATGCCGCGTGCACAAAGGTTTGCATCCAGCTTTCTGTAATCCTGCTTTTAGCAAGCGCAGGTTATGAGCTTACAGGAATTGG
>QZJQ01000041.1 GCA_003599795.1 Nitrospiraceae bacterium | reverse complement strand
AAACTGTCGGCACCCACGGTTTGTTCACCGATGCCGGTGTTCCTGTGGTGCTGTCACGGGTGGCGGAGGAAGTTGGCAGTCACCTTGGCAATGTGTGGACCAATGTGGTCTCCCTGCGCCGGGAGGATGCCGCACGGCTTGGTTACGACAATGCTAAAGCATGGCGGGACTTGATTCGGGGACAGCGTAATATTATCGCTGAACAGATGAAGATCACACCGGAGAATCTCCGGTGGTATGCCGCGTATCATGACGAGGGACATCACCCGCATATTCATCTGATCGTTTATTCCTCTGATCCCAAAGAAGCCTATGTCACGAAAGAAGCTATTAAAAATATGCGCGGCAGCCTCGCCAGGGAAATTTTTACACAGGACTTGCTGCAAATCTATTCAGAACAGACGGAACGCCGTGACATTCTGACTAAACAAAGCCGGGATGCCATGAAAGAAATCATCAATCAGATTAGTTCCGGAGTCTGCGAAAATAAAACCATCGAAGAATTGATCTCTCATTTGGCGGAGCGGCTTAAGCATACGTCCGGCAAAAAACAATACGGCTATTTAAAAGTGCCTCTCAAGGCGGTGATTGACCAGATCGTGGATGAACTGGCTAAGGATGAGCGGGTGGCCGAATACTACGCAAAGTGGTATGATCTGCGCAACGAAGTGCTTCGCACGTATGCCGACAAGTTGCCGCCGCTCCTTCCCTTGTCCAGGCAAAAGGAATTCAAGAGCATCAAAAACATGGTAATTGCCGAGGCGCTCCATATCAACGGTGGTCATTTCACATTTGAGCCGGATGAAGCAGCAGAAGCATCCATGGACGAAATAGCTGACGGCGTGGACGAAACGGATAATGTTCTTTCCATAGAGGAAGAAGCGTTGCCTGCGGAGGATTCAATGGTCGATGTCGGAGATGGCAGTTTTGCCTCTGAAGCGGAACCTATATGGGAGGAAGCATCAGATGATGACGAACCGTCAAAATTCCATTGCCATGTGGCGTGGAGCGACCGCTATAAGGAAGCCCGCGCCTTTCTTTATGGCAGTGATGATATAGAGCAGAATTTCGTGGAAGCATATCGCCTGTTCATGGAAGAAGCGCAAACTGGCAACGCTCTGGCTATGCATGACCTTGGCCGGATGCATATGGACGGCCTCGGCATGGAAATGGATGCGGCCCTGGCCCAGGAATGGTATGCCAAAGCTCTGGACGCTTTTCTGAAAGTGGAAGCGGAAAAACCAAAACCCTACCTTCAATACCGCATCGGTAAAATGCATGCCGTTGGTTTGGGAACCTCCAAGGATTACGAAGAAGCGGCAGGCTGGTTTGCCATGGCCGTTGCCAGGAATCACAAGTACGCGCAATATATTCTGGCGGGACTTTACTATCAAGGCCATGGTGTGGAGCAGAGCTATGAAACCGCCTTTAACCTGTACCGGAAATCCGCAAGACAAAAAAATCCCTACGCCTCCTATGAACTAGCCAAAATGCTGCGGGATGGTGTCGGGACGGAAAAAGATTTAAAGAAAGCCGATGAACACTTCCACAGAGCGTTCACCGGCTTTTCTGAACTGGAAGCGGACAGCCGTGACGATAAGCTCCAATACCGCCTGGGACACATGCTCTATACTGGAACCGGCACCGAGAAAGATGTTGCCGCAGCCATTGAATATTTTACAAAGGCTGCCAAGCTGGGCAATGTTCACGCCCAATACATGCTGGGTAAGATTTATCTGGACACTGACAGTGGGCATGAAAATGTGGAGAAGGCATTGGCCTGGCTTGCCAAAGCCGCCGATAACGATAACGCCCTTGCGCAGTATGCCCTTGGCAAGCTCTATCGCGATGGTAAGCATGTGGAAAAAGACATCTTAAAAGCGGCGGCGCTGTTCACTAAATCGGCGGAACAGGAAAATCAACATGCATCATATGCTCTGGGCAGGCTGCTTCTCGCGGGGGAGGATATCCCCAGAGATGTGTACGCCGCGGTGAAATGGCTCACACTTTCTGCTGAACTTGGAAATCAGTCTGCCCAATATGTCCTAGCGAAGCTGTTTCTCTTTGGCGAGGATATACCTAAGGATGTTCCAAAAGCTATGGAACTGCTGACAAAGTCAGCAGTTCAGGGGAATCAGTTTGCTGAGTATAAGCTGGGCAGGCTCTATCTGTCGGGGGAAGATGTGCCTAAGAATGTGGAGAAAGCAATTTATTGGCTAACCGCTTCCGCCGAACAGGGCAATCAATATGCGCAATACGCCCTCGGTAAGCTCTACCTCATGAGGTACGACATTCCCCATGACCGGGAGGTCGCGCTGAAATGGCTGACCGCGTCGGCGGCCCAGGGCAATATCTACGCGCAGTTTTTCCTCGACCGCATGGACTCATTTCGCGATCCGTCTGTGCTGCTGACGGCCACGCGACTTATGCACCACCTGGGCAATATCTTCCGCGCTGAGCATAAAAGAGTTGGCGGCGGCAGCGGCACGCAGGTTGACGGTAAGCTGCGCAAAAAACTGGCGCAGAAAAAATCGGCTCAGGGTCATGCCTATGACGATTACGCGCCGCAGCAAAGCAATTAACAGGAGGAATTCTGATGATAAAACACAACCTACGGAAAAAAGAAAAAACACCTGTCCCGCATCCACGTCCAGCGTGGAAGTCACCAGTGCAAAGGGTGGCTTTTTTTCGTCGGTGCGGCAAACGGAAACGCTGACCAGGGAGGGATATCATGGCGGAATACATCTACTTTACCGATGAACAAAAACGCCGGGCAAACTCGGTAGACCTGGTGGACTTTCTGCGGCGTCAGGGAGAACAGCTCACTCGTTCCGGCAGGGATTGGCGCTGGAAGCGTCACGACAGCGTAACCCTAAGAGGCAATCAATGGTTCAGACACAGCCGGAAGGAAGGCGGTCTCGCCATCGACTTCGTGCGGGAATTCTTTGGCCTGTCTTTTCCAGAAGCGGTGCGTCTGCTCCTAGGCGGCGAAGCAGGCGTGGAATGGAATCAAACCCATAAAAGCGCCCTTCCTCCCCGCAAACCCTTTGCGCTGCCGGAAATGAACAGCGACATGCGCCGCGTCTATGCGTACCTGATCAAGCAGCGGTTTATAGACCGGGATGTTATCACCCATTTTGCGAAGGCGAAAATACTTTATGAAAGCCGCGAGCTATCCAGAGACAAGATCAAAGAATACCACAATGCTGTTTTTGTCGGGCACGATGAAAATGGCGTTCCGAAGCACGCTCACAAACGAGGAATCTATACCATGGGCGTCAGTTATCGGGGCAATGTGGAAGGCAGCGACCCGAAATACAGTTTTCATCATATTGGCGACGGCGACACGCTGTATGTGTTCGAAGCTCCGATTGACATGCTGTCCTTCATCACCCTTTACCCGAAAGATTGGAAGCAGAACAGCTATGTAGCCTTAGACGGTGTGGCCGAACACGCCATGCTCTGCCAGCTCGCTCTCAATCCGCATCTGCAAAAGGTGGTGCTTTGTCTGGATCACGACGAGGCGGGCATCGAAGCCACGGGGCGGCTGACGGAAATCCTCCGGGAGCATGGCTATCCGCAGGTATCTGTCCTGCAACCGGAATATAAGGATTGGAACGAATGCCTGAAAGCAAGAAACGGCATTGCACCCATTCCGGCTCAGGAACATCCCAAGCTGGAAGCCCTGGCGATAGTGTGCGGAGAGCTTCGTGAAGTCTGTGAATATCAAAAGTCCGCACACCAACCTCATGACATGCTGCTGGAGCATTACGAGAAGCTCAAATCCCTGATTTCAAACGGAAAATTGGCACAGGTGAAGGAGTCCGCCGTGACGGAGTATCTGCAAGGCATAGCGGCCAGCGCCCTGCTTGCCGTGCAAAGGCAATACCGGCAGATGGAACAGCCGGTGACTATTGAGCGGCTCATCGAAGAGCTTCAAGCCGGTTTCCTTCCCCATCAGAATCGGGGCAGGCTGCGCTCCAAAGCGGATGATCTGCGGCATGACATCTCCCGCCTGAACAAGCAATACCATACACCCGGTATTCGCGGCCCAGAAGATAAGCAAAATCTCATCGCATCCTATCTGCGCCTGGCACTGGACTGTGTCAGGACGTGGATTTTTTTGAACCTCGAAAGGCAAAAACAATCCGAAGTTCAAATAAACCCAGCAGAAAAATTGAATATGATCATGTAAAGGAGGCGAATTAATGGAATCATCCCAAGTCATCACTTTAATTGCCGCGGCTCTGACTATGTTTGGCGTTATCGGGTTCCTGTCCCTGCTGGCCCATTACTATACCTTAAACGGCATCAAGTCACGGACAGTCGGCGATGGTCAGCATGGCACAGCAAGGTTTGCGACCAAACAGGAAATTCAAAAGACCTATGTCCGTGTGCCTTATGAGCCTGAACTGTGGCGGCGGAAAAAGAACCTGCCAGCCGCTCAGGGACTGGTAGTCGGCTGCAAAATATCCCGCGGCTCCGTCACCGCCCTGGTGGATACCGGCGACATCCATTGCCTCATGATTGGTGCAGCCGGAGTCGGCAAGACGGCCAATTTTTTATACCCTAATCTGGAATATGCCTGCGCCTCCGGCATGTCATTCATGACAACAGATACAAAGGGCGACCTGTACCGCAATTACGGCAGCATCGCCAGAGATTACTATGGCTATAATGTGTCGGTTATTGATCTGCGCAATCCGACAAGGAGCGACGGCAACAACATGCTCCATCTGGTAAACAAATACATGGACGCCTACCTCGCCGATCCGGAAAACCTGTCCTTTAAGGCCAGAGCGGAAAAGTACGCCAAGATCACCGCCAAGACAATTGTGAATTCCGGCGGTTTGGATGCTGGCAATTACGGTCAAAACGCCTTTTTCTATGACGCCGCCGAGGGCCTCCTGACCTCCGTTATCCTGCTTATAGCGGAATACTGCCCTTCCTCCAAGCGTCACATCATCAGCGTATTTAAGCTGATCCAGGATCTGCTGGCACCTTCCGGTGTCAAAGGAAAAAATCAATTCCAGCTTTTGATTGAGAAGCTACCCCCGGAACATAAAGCCCGGTGGTTTGCGGGAGCGGCCCTGAACACAGCGGAGCAGGCCATGCAGAGCGTTCTGTCCACAGCCCTCTCCCGATTGAACGCGTTTCTGGATTCCGAGCTGGAGCAAATCCTTTGTTTTGATACCGCCATTGACGCGGAGAAATTCTGCAACACCAAGTCCGCCGTGTTTTTAGTCATGCCTGAAGAAGATAACACCAAATATTTTCTTATCTCTCTCATCGTCCAGCAGCTCTACCGGGAGATACTTTCCGTGGCCGATGAGCAAGGCGGAAAGCTCAAAAACCGGGTTATGCTGTACCTGGATGAAATTGGCACCATCCCCAAGATCGAATCCGCCGAGATGATGTTCTCCGCCTCCCGCTCCCGTCGCGTTTCCATCGCGGCCATCATCCAGAGCTTCGCCCAATTAGAAAAAAATTATGGCAGGGAAGGCTCTGCCATAATCATCGACAACTGCCAGGACATAGTTTTCGGCGGGTTCGCTCCTAACTCCGAGTCTGCGGACATCCTCTCCAAAGCTCTCGGCAACAAGACCGTGATGAGTGGTTCCATAACCCGCGGCAAAAATGATCCGAGCCAGTCTCTGCAGATGATCCAGCGTCCCTTAATGACGCCGGACGAGCTAAAAACTTTGCCCAAAGGGAATTTTATTGTCAGTAAGACCGGAACCAATCCCATGCGCAGCACTCTCAAGCTGTTCCTCGAATGGGGTATTAGGTTTGACAAGGTCTTTGAAATGGAGGAAAAGTCCGCCCGCAAGGTTGCTTACGCTGATCGTAGGGAGCTGGAGCGGGAAATCATCAAGCGGAATGTCGCCTGTGTGGAAACGTATGAGGAAATGGAAGCGGCCGTGCCACCGGCCCAAGGCGGAATGGCGTATACACCCGCAGTGGAACCAGAAGCTGCACCCAGAGCAAAAGCGCCTGTTCGTGTGGAGTAAGGAGGTATGACATGGGCTATTTTACGTCTCTTTATGCGTCGGAGCTTCCACACCGGGCAGTATCCGTGTACATGTATCTGAAGGACCGGGCCGACAAGGACGGC
The DNA here is from genome assembly GCA_003599795.1 of Nitrospiraceae bacterium. Taxonomy (GTDB): domain Bacteria; phylum Nitrospirota; class Thermodesulfovibrionia; order Thermodesulfovibrionales; family UBA1546; genus UBA1546. The sequence continues at coordinate 12,632 of QZJQ01000041.1, read as the reverse complement.
AAGTGTTATCCGGCGATTGGTACCATTGCCGGAGAGCTGAAGCTGTCACGAAGTACCGTAAAAAGAGCCATCGCAGACCTTGAAAAGAATGGCTACCTTCGCAAGGAACTGAGATGGCGTGAAAACGGGGGCAAAAGCAGCAACATGTATTATGTGAAGATCTGAAAAAACTTACTTTTTAACCAAGGGGGCAGTCTATCCGTTTGGTGAACTATGGTACGGTTCACAGTGAGCTATGCAGTGAACTCCCCACTCTAAGAAATAACCTAACATCAGAAAAGAAACAAAGTAATTAAGTACTATATTATATGAAAGGTAGAAGAATGGATGGATTTGGGAAAATTAATGGATACGGAGTATCAAAAGTGTATAGGTTTATTGGCTGAGTTGATTGGATTAGATGCTGATACAGAAGAAAAAATTTATAGATATTTTCAAAGTATTGGGATCACAAACTTTTTTCTTCATCTCGAATTGCTTGATTTACCCCACGAGATTTCTGAGAAGCTGAAAAGTATAAAATCCATTATTGAAATGTTTGATGAAGAAAGGGGGGCTAGCATAACGTGAGGCAAGATAAAAAGCAAACTGAAAAATTTTTAAAAGGGCTGACAACTTTGACAGGATTACCGTATAAAAAGATTCAGCAGTATGCAAAAGAGAATAACCCCTTTAATATCTTAGAATATCCTCAGATCATGGAACCAAATGAAAAACAACTTGAAAAGATAGGGCTACTCAATGAGTTCATTTCCTCTTATAACCTCTTGAAAATCCATGAAAGTCAGGAGAAGATCAAGTTCAATTCGCCAACCGTATCAGGTCAATATTTTTTAGCTATTTTAGGTGGAATGAAGGATAAAGAAAGGTTTATGGTTGCTTTTTTAGACAACGGCAATAACGTGATAGAAACAAAAACCATGTCGGAAGGGAGTGTTGGACAAGCAGTTGTTTATCCAAGAGAAATATTAAAATATGCCATTGCATGTGATTGCAGCGCAATAATTTTAGCCCATAATCATCCCGGGGGTTCCACAAATTTTTCTCCGGAAGACAAAGCATTGACACAGAGAATTGTTGATATTTTTCATCCTCTTGGGATTAAAGTTTTAGACCATATTATTGTGGGGGGCACAAGCTATTCCTCTATGGCAGAAAACGGAGAACTTCCTCATCAGTGTAAAAGCAAGGCAAATTATGAAGTGAGTGCATTAGCCGAAACAGTTGTTGAAGAAAACCAGGATAGTTTTCAATTTACTTACTCATTTTAAAATCGAAGATGAAGAACCCCCCCATGCTTCCGTTACAACATCATACATTTTTCATTTTTTTACAATAATTTCTTGAAACTAGCCAGACTCCTACGTTTGATGAGTTTCTTTAATTAAGGAAGGACTAATACCAATGCATGACCATCGCCAGATGTTATGCCACTTTCAATGTAGATTTCAAAAAAGATTTAGTTTGATATTTGACAAAAGTCTTACCATTGGAGTAATATTATAATTGAATATCATTCAAATATACTTTTGAATGTTTGAATGGAGGATTCCCATGTTAAATCAAGATAAACAGCCAAAATTGGGTTCTAAAAATCGAGTATCCAAAAGATGTAACGATTCCTGTGAAGTTTTTGTGTTCAACCCAGAGAAAGTGGATAAATTAAAGGAAGAAGTAGGGCGGACGGAAGGTCTCGGGCAGATATTTAAAGTGCTTGCCGATGATACGCGGTTGAAAGTTATCTATGCTCTTTGCAAGGAAGAGGAACTTTGTGTCTGCGATGTAGCTCAAATAATTGGAGCTTCTACTGCGGTTGCCTCCCACCACCTGCGGCTGCTTCGCAATATGAAACTTGCCAAGCTGCGCAGGGAAGGAAAAATGGCTTTTTACAGCCTGCAAAGCCGCCATGTCCGTTACCTTATACTTGAAGCCTTAAACATTCTCGGAAAGGGCGATGAAAATGAGTTCTAACGCGGTAGCCCAGGAAGCGCGTGTGTTTCGCCTTACAGGTTTAAAATGAGCTGATTGTGCTGCTCAGTTTGAGCAGATGGTTAAAAAACACCCTGGCATTAAAGATGCACGCCTGAACTTTGCGGCTTCAAAGATTATCGTGGTTGGCAATATTAGTGTAAAAGAAATAGAAAAAATCGGTGCTTTTGAGGGTATCAAGGTAGCTCGCGAAGGGCAGGAAAATCAGATCGAGACTAGGTTATGGGTAAAATATCGTCAGGCTCTTCTACCAGCAATATCCCTCATCCTTATCATAGTCGCTTTTGTCATTAGGTGGGTAGGCGGTGCCCTGGAAATACCTACAATCCTTTTTATAATTGCCGCCATATTTGGTGGTTGGGGTAATTTTAAAAAGGGAATACCAAGTCTTTTACGACTTAACTTTAATATGAATACCCTTATGACCGTTGCTGTGGCTGGTGCTTTAGCCATAGGTTACTGGGAAGAAGCCGCAGTAGTTGCCTTCCTCTTTGGGGTCAGTGAATTCCTCGAAGGGTATACCATGGAAAAAGCAAGACAGTCTATCAGAGGTTTGATGGATATTGCACCCAAAACCGCTGTCGTTGTCCGAAACGGGGAAGAAATTAACCTGCCTGTGGAAGAAATCCAGGTTGGCGACATTATGATTGTCAAACCTGGCGAAAAAATAGCCATGGACGGGTTAGTGGTTAAAGGAAGCACTTCTGTTAATCAGGCAGCTATTACGGGTGAATCCATCCCGGCAGACAAGGTTGAGGGAGATGAAGTCTACGCTGGCTCCTTAAACCAGTCTGGTTCAATTGAAGTCAAAGTTACCAAGCTAGTGCAGGATACTACAATTGCCAAAATTATCGCCATGGTGGAAGAAGCCCAGGAACAACGGGCACCTTCACAGGCTTTCGTAGATAGGTTCGCCAAGTATTATACACCTACAGTCTTATTACTGGCGATAGGCATTGCACTTGTGCCCCCTCTCCTTTGGGGTGCCTCTTGGACAATATATATTTATAAAGCCCTGGCACTCTTAATTGTCGCCTGTCCTTGTGCCCTGGTCGTTTCTACCCCTGTTGCCATTGTCTCTGCAATTGGTAATGCTGCCAGGAACGGTGTGCTTATTAAGGGCGGATTGCACCTGGAAAATGCAGGCTCCTTAAAAGCAATTGCCTTTGACAAAACAGGAACCCTTACGCAGGGGGAACCAGTGGTCACTGATATTATCGCGTTTGGCGAAATCAGTGAGGAAGATGTTCTTTCTTTGGCGGCAGGGGTGGAGAAGCTTTCTGAACACCCTCTGGCTGTTGCCATTGTCAAACATGCCGTGGACAAGGGAATACCTCTGGCAGATGCTCACGGATTTCGTGCGATAACGGGTAAAGGTGCCCAGGCGGTAGTAGACGGTAAAACCTATTTGATAGGTAATCCCCGACTTCTTGATGAAACAGGAATCGACCTTTCTTCAATAATGGAAAAGATTGCCCAAGTACAGAGTGAAGGCAAAACCTGTATGCTTTTAGGAACGAATAGGCAGGTACTTGGAGTTATAGCTGTAGCAGACCAGATACGGGAAAAAAGTATTTCCGCTGTATTAAGCCTTAAGAAAAGTGGTGTCGCCAAAGTTATCATGCTTACGGGCGACAATGAAGCAACCGCCAAGGCAATTGCCGGTAAACTTGATATAGATTATCAAGCCGAACTTTTACCCGAGGATAAAGTATCTGCGGTCAAAAAACTGCGGGAGACTTATAAATATATTGGCATGGTTGGGGATGGCATCAATGACGCACCAGCACTTGCAACGGCAACCGTTGGTATAGCTATGGGCGGTGCCGGAACCGACACGGCAATGGAAACCGCAGATATTGTGCTTATGGCAGACGATCTTTCCAAGCTGCCGTTTACCGTTAAATTAAGCCGTGATGCCCTCAAGGTAATAAAACAGAACATCGCTTTTTCCATTCTTATTAAAGTAATAGCTACATTCCTAGTGTTCCCTGGCTGGCTTACCCTCTGGCTTGCTATATTTGCCGACATGGGAGCATCAATACTGGTTACATTAAACGGTATAAGACTTCTTAGAATTAAAAGCTAATTAAATTTAATTACTAAAATAGTTCTTCTCAAAGCTATGGAATTAGCCCCGACAACCCCTAAAACTGGATAGTCCGTAATACAATATCAACAGCAGTATGGGTAATTCCCGTTAACTTTTCTTTATTGGGAACAGTGGTGAAGGCTAACTCATAAACAACTGTAAATTAACCAGTATTTTGGAGGTCAAATATGATACCCTACCCCAATATAGACCCTGTTATTCTGGAGATCGGTCCCTTATCTATTAGATGGTACGGTGTTATGTATTTACTAGGCTTCGCTGCATCTTATTTGCTTGTTAAATATCAGATAACTAAAAGTAAGAAAGCTGTAGATATTAATGTCATTGATTCCATGTATTTTTTTCTTATAGCTGGTTTACTAATTGGTGGTAGGCTGGGTTATACCCTCATTTATAATTTGAGCTATTATCTTAAAAACCCGTTGGAGATTTTCGCTGTCTGGTACGGTGGCATGTCTTTCCACGGTGGGTTAATAGGTGCCATTGTTGCCGGTGTTATATTTAGACAAAAATATCAACTGGATTTCTGGCGTTTTACCGATATCGTTATCGTTACCGTGCCTATTGGCCTTGGGCTGGGGAGGCTGGGGAATTTTATCAACGGAGAGCTATACGGTCGTATTACAAATGTTCCCTGGGGTATGGTGTTTCCTGAAGGTGGACCTTTACCAAGGCACCCCTCACAGATATATGAGTTTTTGTTAGAAGGTATGGGACTATTTACTATATTATGGTTTATTAAGGATAAAAATTTTAAACCAGGCATGCTTACAGCTATTTTTCTTATTCTGTACGCTATTTTTAGGGTTTTTGTAGAGTTATTTAGAGAACCTGATTCACAAATCGGATATATTTTTGGCTTTATTACCATGGGTCAAATTTTAAGTGTAGTAATGCTTCTATTTGGTGTTAGTATTATTTTTTACAGGAAGATGGCAAGAGTGCGGCATAAGACTATTGAAGATTAAGTCTGAATAAAGGATGTACAAATTTAAATTTTTACCCTTGGTCAAAAGATAGGGGTAATACCATATTATCTATGAAATAGAAGGGGAAAAACTGTGAACGAAAGTATGTTGTGGCTGCTTCGTGACACACGCAAAGCGAAAAAGCAAGGTATGAAGGCAATAAAAGAGCGGCAGCGTGCTCGTCTCGCCGATATAGTGGCCTTCGCACGCGCCAATTCGCCCTATTATAGAGAACTCTACAAAGATCTGCCGGAACGAATCGAGGATACCGTACTACTGCCAGTCACTAGCAAGAAGAAGCTAATGCCGCGTTTCAACGACTGGTGCACCGACCAGGATGTGACGTTCGAGAAGGTGAGTGCATTCGTCGATAACCCTGAACTGATCGGGGAACGTTTCTTGGACAAATACACAATAACCACTACTTCGGGCACTACCGGGACCCGCGGGATCTTCCTGCTGGATGACCGAAGCCTCTCTGTAGCGAGTTCCATCGCCTTCCGCATGATGAGCAGCTGGCTTGGGGCATGGGATGTTGTCCGTATCGTTGCTGGTGGCGCTCGCATGGCGATGGTGAATGCAATGGGTGGCCACTTCGCCTCCGCAGTAGCCGCCACTCGCCTACGACAGAAGCGTGGCAAGACGGTGCAGGTCTTTCCGGTAAACATGCCCCTGTCGGAGATGGTCGAAGAACTGAATCGATTCCGTCCGGTTCTGGTCGCCCCCTATGCAAGTATGGGTGCGCTGTTAGCCAGTGAGCAGGAAGCCGGTCGTCTGCACATCAAGCCGGTTCTGATGGTGCTCTCAGCCGAGGGACTTCCGGCACGCGAGTATGACCGAATTGCCAAGGTATTCAAGACTAAAGTCCGACACAGCTATGCCGCCACCGAGGTCCCATTCCTCAGTTACGTCTGCGAGCACGGTTGGCAGCACGTCAACAGTGACTGGGTCGTGTTGGAGGCTGTTGATGCCAATTACCAGCCCGTTCCATCGGGCGAGTGGTCACATACGGTTTTGGTGAGCAACCTTGCCAACCGGATACAACCAATTCTCCGTTACGACCTCGGCGACAGCGTCCTGCTGCGGCCAGACCCTTGCCCGTGTGGGAATCCGCTGCCAGCAATCCGGGTTCAAGGCCGCACTGCTGACATGCTTACTTTTCTCACCGACAACGGCAAACCAATCACTGTACCGCCGTTGGTATTTGTCACCCTAATCGACCGTGTCCCTGGGATTGATATAATTCAAATTGTCCAGACCACGCCAACGAATCTGCGTGTTCGCCTGCAACCTGCGGCTGGTGCGGACTCAAACCTTGTATGGCAAACTTTGTACACTGAAATTAGACGCTTGCTTATCGAGCAAAAGCTAGGCTATGTTACAGTTGAACGTGCTGAGGAACCACCTGAACAGTCCCCAGGGGGAAAGTTCCGCAAGGTTATCCCGTTAAGTTGAAGCAAGTATCGAAGAATAAGTTTGAAAAAGTATTTAATAAAAAGTAATTTTTACCCTTGCAACTTCTAAAAAGATAGGATAAAATTAATACAAATGAGAACCAATATCAATAGGCCCTCTGCTTATTGGCTGAGGGCTAATCAAAACAGTTAAGATGAGAACCATTCTCATTACAAGGGGGTTGAGTCGAAAGCAACTATATATTTTTTTCAACAAACACAGAGAATGAAAATCAAAATCAGTGAAATATTGGAGGTGGAAGTGATAATATGACTAAAAGGGCTGTTGTTGTAGTGGTTTTCTCGCTTATATGCTTTCTTCTGGCATCGCCTGTATTTGCTGCTCAGAGGACATGGAATGATGTAGTGAATGATGTTGGTAAAGAGCTTAATAAGGCATTAGATACATATAAGAAGGGTGATTCGGCAGCAGCAAAAGAACAGGTTAATGAAGCTTATTTTGGACCATATGAAGGTGGACAAATGGAGAAAGCTGTTCGTTTAAATGTTTCCGCACAAGCCAATGCCCAAGTCGAAGTAAAGTTCAGGGAGATTAAAAAAGCGATAGCAAACAGAGCAGACCCCGGTGAAGTAGAAAGTAAGGTCAATGATTTAATGAAACAGCTACGTCAGTTGGCTAATGAAATGGATGGTACTACTACAAGCAGTTTTGGGGTATTTCTGTCTTCCCTCTTGATAATTGTGCGGGAAGGATTTGAAGCCATCCTAATTCTGGGTGCGATAATTGCTTATCTTGTTAAATCAGGTAATCAAGAAAAGGTTAAGGTTATCTATCAGGGAGGATTATTTGCAATAATAGCCAGTTTGGTAACAGCGGTGGCAATCAAATTCTTATTTAATGTAAGTGGGGCCAGTCAGGAAATTCTTGAAGGAGTAACCATGTTAATAGCGGTAGTCGTTTTATTCTCCGTAAGTTTTTGGCTGGTTAGCAAAGTTGAGGCCAAAAGGTGGCAGAAATACATTGAAGGTAAAGTAAAGCAGTCGCTTGGGAAAGGTAGCACATTGGCCCTTTGGTTTACAGTGTTTCTGGCTGTTTACAGGGAAGGGGCAGAGACAGTTTTGTTTTATATGGCAATGTTTTCTGGAGCAGAGCAAGGGCATACAAGTATGATTATTACTGGACTGTTGGTTGGTATTATTGCTTTGGTAGGAATATTTTTAGTAGTACGGTTTGGGTCTGTCAAGATACCAATTAAACCCTTTTTTATTGGCACAAGCAGTTTAATGTATTACCTGGCATTTGTTTTTGCAGGACAGGGAATCAATGAATTGCAGGCCGGTGGAGTGGTATCGGTAACACCGATTAATATCCCTACTGTAAGTATTTTTGGTATATACCCAACAATAGAATCAGCCAGTCTTCAAGCACTGCTTATTTTGGCAGCTATTAGTGGTGTATTATACCAAAGGTTTGCCCGGAATAAAACCGGGAACATGACCGCAAATTTATAAAATTGAAGGAGGCTTCGAAATGAAAAAAATTTTAGTATTGATGTTATTTAGTCTACTTATTATTGGTGCTCTAGCCGGTTGCAGCAACAAAAAGGAAACAGGAGTATCTGAAAATGATAAATCCAAAACTGAACAAAAAGATACTGTTACTCCTGGATCAGCAGATACTGCCAGTTTTAAAGAATACCCTATAGGGGATGAGGTAGATGTAACTGAAGCAGGTATGAAAATTGCAGCCGTTTACTTAAAACCCGTAGTAATGGAACCGGCTCAAAAAGCCGGTTTGAAGGCTGACCAGTCTGACATTCACCTGGAAGCAGATATTTCGGCTCTGGAAAACAACCCCCTTGGTTTCGGAGCAGGAGAATTCGTTCCTTATCTTACAGTAAAATATAAGCTGGTTCATAAGGATAGCGGAAAAACACAAGAAGGCAGTTTCATGCCGATGAATGCGGGTGATGGTTCACATTACGGAGCAAACATTAAAATGATGGGCGCAGGTAACTATAAACTTACTTATTTTATCGACTCCCCTGAAAAACAGGATTTCCTGATTCATACCGATAAGGATACAGGAGTTCACGGCACCTTCTGGAAGAAGCCTATAGAGTTATCGTGGGAATTCCCCTATGTGCCAAGAAAATGGTAGCAATATCAACCCGGTCGGTAACGCGACCGGGCAATTCCCTTATATCCATATTTAATCCGGGGAGGTGTAGAAGGTGCTTGGCGCAATGTCTTCAATTTTAAGAAGTTCTTTAGAAGCAGGATTAATATTAATCTTGTTCATGTTGGGACTGAATAAGGCCGGTCTTAAAAGTTACAAAAAGCTTTTATTTTTAACACTAATAGGAGCACTTATTTCTTCGGTTTTCACAGTTTATTCGATTGATTTTTTTGGAGATAGAGAGGTTTTTGAAGGGTATTTGGCCTTTACTGCTTCCGCTGCTGCTATAGCATTTTGGTTTTGGATACGCTTTAACCTAAAGGCAGATAACACAGTGACTACTTATAACACAAAATTAAGGTCAATACTTATTGGTTTATTTATAATTGTTGTTTCTTTTTTGCTCATTCTTGGTAAAGCGTTGGAAATAGTAATATTCCCAAGTACAATTTTCATGATGTCTTCAAATCTGCTTAATACTGAGATTGTTCTTAAAATGACTGGTGCGCTAATTGGCTTGCTTATTACGGTTTTATTTATGTTCATATTGTTGCGGACAGAACAAAGGATTTCGAAAAAGATGTACCTGATATTCAGTGTCTCCGTGTTGTTGGTTGTAGTATTCAGGCAAATAATAATGGGTTTGCAGGTATTGTTTGCAACCGGTATTCTACCGTTAACAACATGGGCGGTTACATTAATCGCTCCCTTAATTAATAATTACTATCCTGCGTTTTTCTATATTTTAATCGCATCTACCGTTATACTGTGGAGTATAATCAGCAACCGCTTGAGGAAAACCCCTCCCGATACCTCGATAGCAACGAATCCGGCGTATAAAAGGAAACTGTTGGCAGGTTTTAATCGAGAAAGAAGGTGGGTCAGGGCTTTAGGATTATCACTTTTAACTGTAGTAATGATTTTAGGAGGCAATATTGCTTTTGCCAACCGGGAGGTCAAGCTCGAACCGCCTACACCTGTTACAGCAGATGGAAGCAAGATTTTTCTTCCCGTTGAACAGATTAATGACGGGAAATTACACAGGTTTTCATACAACACTTCTCAAAATGTTGAAACAAGATTTATTGTTATAAAAAAAGGGGAATCGCTTTACGGTACTGGCCTCGATGCCTGTGACATATGCGGAAATGCCGGTTATTATCAAAGGGGAAAAGAAGTAGTCTGTAAAAACTGTGATGTTGTAATGAATATACCTACTATTGGTTTTCCCGGAGGGTGTAACCCCATACCCCTAAAAAACAGGCTGGAAGGCCAAAGACTCGTAATCAATACTGGCGATTTGGAAGCAAAACAAGATGTCTTTAAGGACTAGGCGGTGATTTTATGTTTTGGCGAATGATGGGTAAAGCTTTTACCAGAGGAATGAAGGCAAAGCTGCTGGCAATCATTACTATTGCATTTGGGGCTTCTTTGGCCGGTGCAATGTTAACCGTTTCTCTTGATGTAGGAGATAAAGTCAACAAGGAATTAAAAACCTATGGTGCTAATTTGATGGTGGAACCACAACGTGAGACGATACCGGTAGAAATCGGAGGGGTAGATTTTAACCCTTTAAAGGGCAATGAGTACATAAAGGAAGATAGTCTGCAAAAATTAAAGACTATTTTTTGGGCACACAACATAGTAGCTTTTGCGCCATATCTTGAGGTTCAAAGTAAGATTAATAACAAAGAAGAGGTTACCCTGATCGGGACATGGTTCAATAACAAATTACAAATTGACACCGGGGAAACAGTTGTTACGGGAATTAAACAGCTAAAACCCTGGTGGGAAATGAGGGGACAATGGATTGATGACCGTAATCCCGGTAACAAAGTTTTAGTAGGTAGTAAAATAGCCCAAACTTATAAGTTAGTCCCCGGAGAAAAGTTCAATATAAGTGTTAAAACTGTAAAGGGAGAACAAAACCGGACTTTAACAGTGGCAGGGATTATTGAAGGGGGCAATGACGAGGAAGAAAAAATATATGGCCCCTTAAATTTGGTACAGAATATATTAGGTCTGAATGGAAAAGTGGCAAAAGTTGAAGTAAGTGCTTTAACTACACCAGAGAACGAATTAGCGAAAAAAGCAGAAAAAAACAAGGATTCATTAACAGCGGAAGAGTTCGAAAGATGGTATTGTACAGCGTATATATCTTCCGTAGCCTACCAGATTGAGGAAGCAATTCCTGGGGTAATAGCCAAACCAATTCGTAAGGTAGCAAGTTCAGAAGGACTAATTCTCGGTAAAATTCAGTTGCTTATGGCTTTATTGACTGTGACGGCTCTTATAAGTTCTGCATTGGGAATTTCAAGTCTGATGACGACAAAGGTATTGGAAAGAAGCAAAGAAATCGGGTTAATGAAAGCAGTTGGTGCCGAGGACTGGCAGGTTATCCTTTTGTTTATGACTGAAACATCTATCACCGGTCTATTAGGTGGTATAGCCGGTTACGGTTTGGGGCTGGGTTTTGCCCAAATCATCGGGAAAAGTGTTTTTGGTACAAGTTTGAGTTTTAATACCCTCGTGATTCCTATTGTACTGTTCCTATCTGTAGGGATTGCGGTAGCAGGGAGTTTTTCAGCGATGAGGACAATAATCAGATTACGACCGGCAGAAGTATTACACGGTGGTAGATAGGAGGTAATGACTTTGGTAAAGTGGTCTATGTATCTGAGAATGGTTACGAAGGCGTTATTGAAAAGAAGAGCCCGAGTCGCTATTGCCCTGGCCGCCCTTATTATCGGGACGGGGGTAATTTCTGCCGTAATAAGTGTATATTATGACATCAATATCAAAATGAGTAAAGAACTCCGTTCTTATGGGGCCAACTTCGTTCTTGCTTCGAAACAGGGTGGCATAATCGATGAAGCTAAAATAAGTGAAGCGGTAGACTATATTGACAGGGAGAAAATAATGGGATATAGCCCTTACTTGTATCAAACTGGTCTCGTTGACGAAAAGAAGTTGGTTGTAGTCGGGTTATGGTTGGATCAAATAAAAAAAGTTACTCCCTACTGGGAAATAACCGGTATGGATGAATTGGGGAGAAATGAAAATAACTCGGCTTTGATCGGACATAATGTTGCGGCTAAACTTAATTTGACCACAGGGAAAACCATTAGTCTAAAAGATGAAACTACCGGCAGGAGTAAAGATTTCGTTATTAAAGGGATTGTCAAGACCGGCAGCACAGAAGACAATCAGGTGTTTGTAAGTTTACCGGCGGTTCAACAGATATTTAATTTATATAGCAAAGCAAACATAGTTTACTTTAGTTTATTAGGTAAAAGTGATGAGCTAAGTTCGGTTGCTAAAACATTAAATGGGTCGGTTTCCGGAATTGAACTTAAGCCAATAAAACAGATTTCCCAAAGTGAAGCAAAAATCCTGGAAAAAATAAAATCCCTGGTTTATCTAGTGATCCTGGTAATTCTGCTTTCCACTTTGTTATGTTTATCCACGACCATGATGGCTATGGTTGTAGAAAGGCGCAAAGAAATCGGCTTGCGGAAAGCTCTGGGGGCACAGAATCGCAGTATAATCGCAGAGTTTTTGGGTGAAGGTTTAACTCTTGGATTTATTGGCGGCTTACTGGGCATTGTTTTAGGAATAGGACTGGCTCAAATCATCGGTCAAAGCGTATTTAAATCATACATATCTTTAAGGGTAGAAGTAGTAGCTATGGTTACCCTAATGTCTTTGTTAGTTGCAGGTATTGCCAGTGTTATTCCGGTCAAAACGGCGACTAATATAGAACCGGCTTTAATTTTAAAAGGTGAATAGTATTAGAATACTTTTTGGGAGGGGATAATCTATGGCTATATTAGAAATGAGAGGAGTATCTAAATCCTTCGGTAACGTTCATGCCTTAAAAGAATTTAACATGACTGTTGAAGCAGGTGAATGGATTTCTATTATGGGTCCTTCAGGGTCCGGTAAAAGTACCCTTCTCACCATCGCAG